>JBBRKQ010000017.1:0-52445 GCA_038231815.1 Phycisphaerales bacterium | reverse complement strand
GCGGGTGACGGTTTTGACCCACTACGCTGATCGCCCTAGGCGACCATCGGATTCTTAACTGTGCTGCTTGCGCAGTCGACCCGTCGGAATATCAAGCTGCGAGCGATACTTCGCCACCGTGCGCCGGGCAATCTCCAGCCCGCGCTTCTTCAGCTCCTCCACCAAATCATCGTCCGACAGTGGGCTCTTCTTGTCCTCCGTCGCCACCACATCCAGCAGGGCCGCCTTGATCGCATCCCATGACACTTCCTGCCCCTCCGCATCCGTCGTGCCGCCGGAGAAAAACTTGCGAAGCGCCACAATCCCGCGAGGCGTTGACAAATACTTCTCCGCCACCGCACGAGACACGGTTGCCACGTGAATGCCCAGCTGGTCGGCAACCTTGGTCATCGGCAGTGGCCGCAGGGCTTGCGGACCAAAGTCAAAGTACTCGCGCTGGGCGGCCACCACGGCCTGCACCACACGCAGCAAAGTGCGCTTGCGCTGCTCAATCGCCTCGATCAGAAACTGAGCATTATTGATATTCGTCTTCAAAAATGTCTTCGTCGGCTTGTCGGTCGTGCGGTCGCTGGCCAGCTTGGCGTATTCCTGGTTCACCCGCAGGTTCGGCAGCGAGCGATCATTCAAGTACGCGATGTACCGATCACCATCCGCGTCGTACTCCACAAACGCATCGGGCACAATGCCCGGCTCACTTGTGCGCACAAGCTGTCGCCCAGGCGCGATCGACAGCGTCCGCAGCACGCTAATCGCCGCGGCCAGCTCGTCCATGTCCACATCACACTTGGCGGCAACCTTGGGCAAGCGATTCTGACCCAGGTCTTCTAAATGGTGCTCAACCAACTTACGAAGCAGTGACCAGTCCGGCTCCTCGGCCTCCGACGCTTCATCGCGATCGGTCAGCCGGTCGGCCTGGCGCGCATCAAGCTGCAGCAGCAAACACTCCTTAACGTTCCGCGCCGCCACACCCGGCGGCTCCAGCATCAACTGCACGGCCTTAATCGCCCTCTCCAACTGGGCCATAGTCGGCTTTGGCCCATCAAACCCGCTCGCGGGCACGGCCTTCTCAATAATCGTCTCAAACGGAGTGCGGATGTACCCGTCTTCCTCAACATAACTCAGCAGCAAATCACCCAGCGGCCGCAGCGATGGCTCCACATCGGCCATGTGCCACTGATCGCTGAGCTGCTCAACCGGCGTCGCATCCTTAGCGGCGGTGTTGGCCATCGCCTCGCTCTTGGGGTCGCGGCCATCTTCGCCACTGCTTGGCCGCTCAAAGGGCTCATCAAACCGGTCGTTACGGTCCGGCCGCTCGGGCAAATCATCACGGTCAGACCGTTCCGGCGACTCAAACTCGTTGGCCGCGGCATCCGGGTTCATCTGCTCGAAGCTTTCCAGACGCTCAAAGTCATCCGAGGAATCGCTGGAGCCCACTTCAATCGGTCGGGTTTCATCCGTTCCCTGGCCCAGGTGCGAGTCATGGCGGTCAAACTCCTGGATTTCTCCATCACCCGGCTCAGTAATCTCCAGCGTCGCGTTTGATTCAAGCTCCGCCTCAATCCGGTCCTCCAGCTCCGCCATGGACATCTGGAGGATTTCCATGGACTGAATCATGTGCGGAGCCAGCTTCATGTGCTGGCCGAGCCGCATGCTCTGGCTGGTGTCAAATCGCATCGCCATGGGAAAAGGCAGGAGGAGGGAGAAAGCAGGAGAAAGTAGAAAAGAGGACAGAAAAACGGGAAGGCCGGCCAAGTTGAGCCCGCCGTGCAACCGGCGTGCCAAAAGGGTATTCGGTCCGCCCGTCCTGTTTGCACCAATCGAAATTCTCTGGTAAACCCCTAACACCCCAAAGCTGGGTGAGTCACCCCAGTGGCCGTTTCGGCCCCACATCATCCAACCAGGCCCAATCCACCACACCCCAGATCCCCCCCACCCCTGCCTTCATTTGACCAATTGACCATTTTGCAATTTGACCATTTTGCTCCGCCTCAGCCCCCCTCCTCACACCTTCCGTCGCCCCTCCAGCGCATCCGCGAGCGCCGTCTTGTTCGCAAACTCAAGCGCCTGCCCCGCCGGCAAGCCGCGGCTAAGCCTGCTTACCGATACCCCAAGCGTCGCCAGCGCTTCGCTGATGTACAGCATCGTCGCATCCCCCTCCAAAGTCGGGCTTAGCCCCAAAATCACCTCGCTCACCGGTCGCCCCGCACTGGCGGCGCTGGCGATCCGGTCAATCAGATAACCCAGTGTCAAACTTTCAGGGCCAATCCCATCCAGCGGGCTCAGCCGCCCCAGCAGCACGTGGTACAGCCCGTTAAACATCCGCAGCTGCTCCAGCGCAAGCACATCCCGGGGCTGCTCGACGATCAAAATCTGCTGGTCATCACGGCTGGGCTCCGCGCACACCGCACAAAGCATGGGTGCCAGCTGCGCACCAGGTTCCACCGCCGCCGGCCGGCCAGCAAGGTTAAAACACCTGCTGCAGTGCCCAATTTCCTGACGCATGGCCACCAGCGATGCCGCCAGCGCACTCGCCTCCTCCGGTGCCGACCTTAAAACATGCAGCGCCACCCGCTCCGCAGCACGCGGGCCGATGCCCGGGAGCCGGGCAAGCTCAGTAATCACCCGCTCCACGGCCTCCGGATACGGCAAGGCACGGGTCGGCAACCCGCTAGGACGGGGCCGCTTCTTGCCCGCGGCACCGGGCGCTGGAGCGGCCGGGGTGGCCAACGCGGCCGGCGCGGCCATGGCGGTTGATACTGCCAAAGCAGTTGGTACGGCCGGTCCCGAACCCGCGGCAGAAACCTCGTTTGCAGCTGAATGAATCGGTTTGGTTGCCATAGACGGGCCGAAAACCTCAAGACAAACCGGGCAAGAGAATGATGCGGAGCCAGTGGTGGCCAAAACAATGACCAGATGACGGCCCAAAACCGCCGATCTGTTGGGAAGTAACAATCGTAACACGGGAAGCAGCCGCCGCGTAACCGATGCTGCCAGATGATCAAACGGGCGAACCTCCGCCAGCATAACCTCACTTTATCAGTATTGTTCCCAAGCAGCCGATGCCCGAGCCAACTTCACAACCCGTCCCGTCAGCAATACAAACGGCACAGCGCTCAAACCGGGGCCTCAAAGTTGTGGTGCTGGTGGCCATTTTTGGCGTGCTTGGCGGCTACGGCTACCGCTACGGCATCCGCGACAACCTTATCCCGCGGAACTTTGGCACCGTCACCGAAGGTCACATTTATCGCTCCGGCCGCCTCACTCCGGCGACAATGGAAAAAATCGTCACCGCCAACAACATCAAGTTCATCATTGACCTCGGCGCGTATGAAGAAAACTCGCCCAAGGATGTGCTGGAACGCCGCACCGCCGAGGCCTTGGGTGCCAAGCGCGTTCGCTTCGCGCTGTCCGGCGATGCCACCGGCAATCCGAAAGATTACATCGAGACCTTAAAGCTAATGGCCGACCCGGCCAACCACCCCATGCTGGTGCACTGCGCCGCCGGTGCCCAGCGCACCAGCGCCGCGGTAATGCTCTACCGCAAAGCGTTTGAGAATGTACCGTTCGAGCAGTCGCTGGAAGAAGCCAAAGCCTTCGGCCACGATCCGTCGGACAACCCCAAACTTCTGAAGTATCTGGCCGAAAACGGTACTGAAATCATCCGCCAAGCTACCGGAAAGTAATAAAGCTGATGCACAGGGGCTGCAACCGCAAACGAACCGATACTCGCCTCGGCATCACCCTCCCCCTGCCTTTTCATTTGGCAATTTGACTATTTAACCATTTCATTCTCCCTTGCTCACCCCCTGCCGCTCCAACTCGGCCCACACCAGCCTCGCCGCCACGCTGCTGGCCCCGGCAACGGTTGCGGGTATTGGCATCTCCGTGCTGCTGCATGGCGTCGCGTTCTGGGTGGTGGTACTCGGCGGTTCGGGCATCACCGGCGCGACAAAGCCTGATCGCCACGTTGATGCGGCGCCCGGCATCGCCATTGTGCTTCGGCCGGTCATCGCCGAACCGCCCCCGCAGGCTCCGCCACCTCCGTTGCCGCAGCCCCCGATTGAACCGCCAACCACGCCGCCTCCACTGCGCGTGCCCATCGCAGCCCCCGCCGCCGCACGCGCTGCAAAGGTTGCAGCTGCTCCCAGCGAGAACGCCAAGCCCGCGCCGCGATACATCGCACCGCCTCCACCCGCGCCCAGCCCCACCCCGCCGGCCCCCGCAACCGTGTCGTTCGCAGGCCTCTCCAGCACCGGCGAAGTTGCCAAAGGTGTCGTGTACGCCGTGGACTGCTCCGGGCCCATGATCACCTCCATGCCGCTGGTTGCCGAAGAACTCCTCCGCTCCATCGCAGCCCTCTCGCCCGAGCAGCGATTCTCCGTCGTCGCCTTCCACGATGCCGCAGGCTCCGCCAAATCCCGCGCCTTCTCTGCCGAACTCATCGCACCCAGCCGCGACACCCTCGTCCGCCTCGCCAAATGGCTCGACGGCCTTGATGTCGGCGGCAGCAGCAACCCCATGGATGGCCTCCGCGCCAGCCTCAGCCTCACCCGCGGCCACAAACCCGCCGTCGTGTTCCTGCTCTGCCGCAGCATCAGCCGCACCGAGGGCAACGCCTGGCAACTCAGTGGCCAAGACACCCTCCGCGAGCTTGATCTGCTAAACCCCATTGATCCCGCCACCGGCAAACGCGGGGCGGCGATCAAGACCATCCAATTCATCGAGCCTGATACCAGCCGCACGCTCGAAAAAATCGCCCGTGAACATGGAGGCGATGAGTCGCCGGAGAGCAGCCTGAAAGTGATCACGCCGGCGGAGATGCGGCGGAAGTAAGAGCGGGGAACTACGCGAGGGACGAATCAGACCGATTCACGTCTGTCAGAAGATATCTGAATGTGTCTGCGTGGTTGCATGTGCATGTTCATCAGTCGTGCGATCGCTTGCCATCTAAAAACCTTCCGCGCAGCGCCGCAGTCGGCACCATGCACGCCTCCTGCTTCCCAAACCACCGATACCGATTCCGCGCCACCCACCGGTACGCACCATCCCGCACAAACCGCGGCAGAACCATACCCACTCGCGCCAGCGACCACGGAAAGCCCAGCAGCACACCAATGCCAATCGCCGCATCGGAGCAGCTCAGTACACGCCCATCGTGAATCAGTATCACGCTGTCGGGCAGATCCTTCGGTGCCCCCGCCGCAACCAACGCCGCCCGCCCCGCCTCTGACTGCAGCGAGGCAAAACGAAACACCTCTCGCTTGTCACGGGCGATCATCCAACCCACCCCAGCGCTGCACATGTTGCACACGCCGTCAAACAACACAATTGGATTGGTTTGCACCATCGGTAGGCAAATGATCGCGGCCACAATTGCTCGCTGTCGTTCCGAGCGAAGTCTACGGCGCTGCCAGCCGCTACGCAGCCTTTCGCGAATCATCCCCCGCCGCACCGGGGTGTGCTGGTTCGGCAATCGCCTCGAGCACCGACAACTCCGCCGCGTCAATTTTGGCCAGCGCAATCGGTTCACCTACCGGCTCACCGCTTTGTCCATCAATCCGCTGAATAATCGGCCGGTCAACCATCACCGGGTCCGCTCCAACCACCCGCGCGACGCCCCCATCAGACAGCGTCACCGTCGATCCCACCGGAAATAGCCCAAACAAATCAACCAACGCCCGCAGGTACTTCCGCTCCAACTTCCCCTCGCTGGTCATCGCAATTATCTGCTGCATCACGTCATAAGGCAGCGCCGGGGTCTGATTCGCCCTATGCGGCCGCGCGGCAGTCGCGGCGGCATAACTGTCTGACACCGCCAACAGCTTCGCCAGCGGGTGAATCACCCGCGCCGCTGCGGCATTTGGGTACCCGCTCTCATCCTCACGCTCGTGGTGCTGGTACACCGCCAGCAATACCTCATCATCAAGCCCAATAACTCCGCCCAGCATGACAACACTGTGCACAACGTGCTTCCGCACCGTCTCCACTTCCTCAGTGGCCAGCGCGCCAGACGAGAATCGAATAGCCGCCGGCACCATCCCCATCCCCACGTCCGCAAGCAGCCCCGCCAGCCCAGCCCGGCGGCACCACAGCCGGGGCCACTTCAGCCGCACCGCCATGCCCACAGAAATCGCGCACACCGTCCAGAGATGGTCGGGCAGATATTCGCCGTCTCGAGGCGAGCCAGGCGCAAGCTCAGCAAACCGAAATGGGTGCTTGGCGCACAAATCAATAAGCTCATCAACAATCGCCAGCGGGCCCTCCGGCCCTTCAAGCGTCAGCGGCACACCGGCCACCAGTGCTGCCAATATCCGGCGAATGTGCTGCACCCGCTCGGCCCGTAGCGCGGCAAGGTCAGCAGGCTGTGGCCAGTCTGCCCGCAGGCTCGCGGCCACTTCCAGCTCATCGCCCGGCTTGGGCATGGCCCGTGAAATCGCATCCCACACCGGTGCGGCTGCTATCGCAAGTTGCTCGGCCACACCAATTATGGTTGCCGAAAGTTTGCTGTGCGGGCTGTGCGATGCTGCCCGGCTCGCCAGCGCACCCGGCCCAGCCGCCTCACTCGCCCTAGCCGCCCCGGTCAGTTGTTCATCACACGCCGCCTTAGCAGCGTCCATCGTAAAAGCGCCCATCGCATACGCATCCGCATGATGCTCTTCAGCAACCTGTCCCTGCCCAAGCGCCAGCATCCCGCCCAACGTCAGCATGTCAGCCGTGGCCACGGTGCCAGTGGCCGGAGCCACGGCACGATCCAGCTTAAACAGCTCGGCAAGTTCCGCTAGGTCCCGCGCAAACAGAAACGATTTCTCCCCGCTGGCAAGCAGTGCCCGGTACACGCCGTCGCTCATCACCGCGCCCGCCGGCAACAGCCGCACGCCACCAAGCGAAAACAATCCCGCGGCAAGCCGCAGTCCCGGGCGTATCGAATTGAGGTTGACGCGTTCTGCCACTGCAAGGTCCTACACCGTTTTGGATAAATGCGGGGCCAACGCTCGCGAACGGCTGATAATTCCTATCGACCGCATCTTGTCAACGCTTTCGGACCACCCGCTCAGAAAGCGAGGGAACACCACCCAAACGGGGCGGCCGAACGCTTCCGGCGGGCGATTTCAGTATTTTAATGGGTAAAACTACCTACTAAACGGCCAGATCCGCCGCGGCCCTGCCTTCAGCAAATCACGCTCGTAACCCAGCATGTCACGCTGATCATCCGCCGTCGGTTCACCACGTAAAAACTGGCGGATCAGTCGCTCATCAGCGCTGAGCTTGCCCACTTCCTCCGGAGGCACGCTTCGAAGGTTTGAGAACCAGTCGCGTGAGTCGATGCGAAGCACCCGCCCACGGTCCAGCATCACCATGCGATCAGCAATAGTAAATGCCGAGTCCATCTCGTGGGTAACAACCACGCTGGTAACTCCAAGCCCCTTGGTCATGTGCACGATGAGTTTATCAATTTCAGATGAAGTGATCGGGTCAAGGCCAGCGGAGGGTTCATCGTAAAACAGAATCCGCGGATCAAGTGCCATGGCCCGCGCAAGGCCAGCCCGCTTCTTCATGCCGCCGGAGATCTGCGATGGCAACTTGTCCGCATCGGCCCGGAGGCCAACAAGCTCAAGCTTCATCTTCACCGTAATGTCAATGATTTCTTCCGGAATATCGGTCAGTTCCCGCAGCGGCAGTGCCACGTTGTCAGCAATGCTCATCGAGTTGTACAACGCCCCAGACTGAAACAAAATACCAAACTTCTTGCGAAGCTCGTCAACATCCTTGGGCTTGAGCTTTGAAACCTCCTCGCCAAAGAGCCTGACTGACCCTTCCTCCGGAATCAGTGAACCAATCAGGCATCGCAGCAGTGTTGACTTGCCGCACCCCGAACCACCCATAATCACCAGCGTCTCGCCGGGGAACACCTCGAGATTGATCCCAGACAAAACCGTCTGCGAGCCAAAGCGCTTGACCAGGTTGCGAACCTCAACAATCGGCTCAGGCTTTGGCTCAGGCTTTAACGCAGCGGAACCGGCAGACGAACCTGCCGCCGCTGTCGTGCCCGCTCCCGCGGCCTGTGCTGATGCGCTGTGCGGAGTCATCGGGTTGTCTGAACTGGGTGCTGCCACAAACACAGGGTAGCGGTGCGAGACAAACATCCAAATTGCCGAGGCAGCAAAATCTCAAATCCGGCGCACAAACACGGTCATGGTCACAACCACACTCACGGTCAATCGGTCTCAGCCGTATCACTGGGCGGCTTGGTGCTCACCGGGTGGCCACCCGCCGCCAGCTTTTCGGCCAGCTCCGCCCGCATCGTCTCAATCGCCGCCGCCAAATGGGCCAGCCCTTTATCCGGGCCCATCGCCAGCAGTTCATCCGCGGGGATGGGCCTGCCCACCATCGTCATCACGCGATGGCCAAACAGCTTGGGCTTGCTCTCACCCCGTCGCCACGCGTCGTACGCGCCTTCCACCGCCACCGGCAGCACCGGGCACTTGGCCCGTGACAGCAGCAGCCACACCCCACGCTTAAACGGGTGCATCGCGCCATCCTTCGTGCGTGAGCCTTCCGGGAAAATCAGCACCAGCCTCCCCATCCCAAGCTGCTCCAGGCAACTGCGAATCGCCTGCGTGTCCGGTGCGTTCTGGTTCAGCGGCACAGAATTAAGCAGCCCAATAAGTGTGCCGAAGAACTTGTTGTTAAACAAGGTCGAGCGCGCAATAAAATTCAGATGCCGCCCACGCACCGCCATCCCCGCAATCATCGGGTCCAAGTGGCTTTGGTGGTTCACCGCCACAATCAGCGGGCCAGTGGCCGGCATGTTGCCCCGTCCCCACACCCGCAAACGGTAAAAAAACATCAGCGCCAGCAGGCACAGCGTGTGACAAAAGTCATAGAACAAGATTGCAGGAACAGACCGGGCGGGATTTCTGCGGCGAATGAAGTCAAGCACTCGCTATCTTTGGCCTGCCGCGCCCGCGGCGTGCAATCACCCGCCTGCCCGCATTTTTTCCAGCGCTTCCAGCCGCTGCTTGTGAACCGCCCGGTCAGGCTCCAGAGCGATCAGAAAGCGGATGTGCCGCTCCGCGTTTACCAGGTCAGCCGTTTGCAGGCTGCACGTTGCGGCAAGCTCCCGATACTCAGCAACGTACGGCGCCACAATCGCCGCTCGCTCCGCCTTTGCAAGCGCTGCTGGCCACATCCCCGCCTGAGCATACAGCCCGGCCAGCCTTGCCGCAATCTTGGGGCTTGACTCCTCCCGAGCATCCAAAAACTCGAGGTGCTTGGCCGCATCCATCGGGCGGCCCGCGGCAATGTCCAGTTCCGCCAGATGCGTGTGGGGCAACCCATCAACCGGCCGCGCTGCGGCGTATCGCTCCAGCAGCGGGCGCATCGCTTCATCGGGCTGGTTGTTCTTGGCAACCAAAGCCTGCATCACGGCAAGCTGCAGCACATCCGGGTGTTCCGGGTAGAACTCCAGCCACGCCGCAACCTGCGCCTTGCTGGGCTCCGCCGAAGCGGGCTTGCGACGCGGGCCTTTAACGCCCGGTGCAATTGGCATAGGCTGGGCCGGGTCATCACCACCGGCCGCGGGCTGGCCTGGCAGCGCAGGCTTGTCGGGTTTGGCGGCGGGCTCTTCGCCAGGCTTGATGGCAGCCGGATCCGGAACCGTAAAATCCAGAACTTTTGGGTCCGCACCTTTCACATCCAGACCCTGCGCGTTCAGCCCCTTCGCCTCCACCTCTGCCAGCAGTTCCTGCATGGTTGGCTGGCCGCCCTTTGGCAACATGCCCCAAGACACAACCTGTGCCTTGGCCCAGGTTAGAAACTCCACAAAAAACTCATCGCGTGATTTGCCCAGCACCGTCTCAAAAGCCTCCGCCTCGCGCACGCCTCTGGCGTACTGCTCCATCAGCCGTCGCGGCGCATCCTCACCACCGGTCTTGACGATGAACTGATACATCCAGTGCCCCTGCGCATACGCCTGAGCTCTGTCTGTTGGCTTCTTTGGCCGCGTAAAGGCCAGATTGATATCGACAAAGTCAAACAGTGTGTCAGTCGTGAGTGCTCGCGTCAGCAGCTCCGCCGTTCGCATGTCGCGCGGGCCTTGCTCCAAGTACACGGCCTGAGCCTCGGTAAACCAGTGCGGGATGCGGTTGTTGGTCTTGCTCAGGCCCACCGTGTGCGTGTACTCATGGCGCACCACGCGCAGCCAGTCGTAGGTACCGGTCGAGCCCTTGCCATCCCGGGGCGACTCCATCGCAATCACCGGACCAGTTGATGCCGCGATGGTGTGAATCCGCGGGATGCCAGCAATTCGCACTGCAAACTGCTGGTGCCCGGGCATCAGATCAATAAAAGTCCTGTGCTCGGGCGTGTGCATCAGCCCGATGCCGCCACCCGTGACCACGGCGTGCATGTTCTCCAGCAGCGGCAGCATTTCCTGGGCCAACAGCGTGTCAACACCCGGGCGCGAGCGAATAACAAAGTGCTCACCGGTGGTGCGATCAAACCCGCGAAGCTGCTTGAGTAGCCGCAGCGAGTTGTCTGCACGCACGTTAAACGGATCAAGCTTGAATGCCTTCTCCAGCACCAACTGCGCATCCTCATCCTGCCCGCTTTGCACGTACAGCAATCCAAGTTCAACCGCCGGCTGGTTCCAGTACGGCGCCAGCTCCGCCGCACGCTTCAGCCAAACCGCCGCCTGCTGGTACTGCCGCGCCTCGGCCAAGGCCTTACCGGCCACCAGCAGCGCCTGCGGGGCCTTTGGGTACATCGCATCAAACGCATCAAACTGCTTCTGCGCCGCCGCAAAATCGTACCGAACGCCCGAAATAGCCGCCTGCATCGCCAGCAACGCCGGCGCCTTCGGTATCAACGCAAGCGCTGGTGCAAGCCCCGCCTCGGCAAGGTCAGGGTCGTTCTGTCGCAACATCGCCCGAGCACGAAGCAGCGCACTGGCCAGCGATGGCCCCGGCCCTGCTCCTTGCACCTCCTGCGCCGCCTCCTGCCCCTTGGGCAGCGGCACGGCTGCTCCGCCGTCGCCCTCTGCGGCTGCGAATCGCATCGCGGCAAGCTCATCTAAGTGTGCCGCCACCCGCTCAGCGCCGGAGATATCAAAGGCGCTGGTCAGCAAACTGCCAAGCAGCGCAATCGCCTCAGCACTCTCTACCCGCAGGCCCATCGCAGCCCGCAGCGCTTCCTGTGCTTGGGCAAAGTTATCACGATCCAGCAGAATCTCCGCTTCCACCATCGGCACCAGCGGCTCCGATGGGTCAAGCCGCCGCGCATCGGCGAGCTTAGACATCAGCCGACCAAAGTCCCCCTCGGCCGATGCGGTGCCCGCCAGCCGGTAATACATCGCACTCGCCCGTACCGCCTCGGCCAAATCCAACGCCGTCGTCGCAGCACCGCTGCGCACAATCGCCACCGCACGGGCCGCCCACTTGGTGGCCTCCGCAAGCTGGCCTGAAAGTTCAAACGCCGAGGCCCGCAGCCGAATCAGCCGCGCCGGCACCACCGCACCAACAGCCGCCCCCGCCTCTCCTTCGGCCGGGGCCGTCAGTTGCAGCACGGTTGAAATTTCACCCCGCGCAAGCGCCGCCTCAGCACGATCAAGCGCATCCGCGGCCGGATTGCTCAGCGCTTCGGCGGTGAAATTGCCACGAACAATCGCCGCCCGCGCCTGCCGGGCGGGCGTGTCCAAGTCCGATGCCACAAACACACCGTGGCGTATCCGCAAATCCTTTGCTTCATCCGCCGTTAAGTACGCTGCCCCAAGCTGCTCACGAACCGCCGGCACCAGCGGCACCGCCCACGGCGGCCCACCACCACCCGGCTGAGTGACCATCGCATGCGAGATCCCCAAGACCCCTCCTGCACTCACAAGGAGCGCGGTGATGAGCAAAACGCTGGAGAGCTTTGAAAGTCGCATGGGATTGATCAACCAACTTAGGGAACAACACTGTTTCAGCAAAGCACACAAGCCGCGCTCACCAGTCCGTTGCCAGGTCCCACGCTCCGGGAAACGAGGCAAGCAGAGCGATTACTTCTTCGGTGCAGGCTCGGTCGCCGGTTTCGCTTCCGGCTTGGTTTCGGGCTTTGCTTCGGGCTTTGGGACAGTCGCCGGGGCGGGGGCAGGTGTAGTTGCGGGGGCAGGTTTGGTAGAACTTGCGGGCTCAGGTTTGGCCTCCGGCTTCGGCTCGGCCTTCGGATCCCGCGTCGCCTCAGCGTTCGGGCTGGGGCTCCGCAAAATATTTGTCTCTACAGATTCGCCCGCCTCCGCCCGAAACTCCGTCACATCAACCGACCAGCCGTCCTGCTTGCTCGGCTCCGCCGCTGAAAATACCGCATCATTAAGCTTCTCATTCTTCTTCGTGTTCAGCAGGAAAATCTCATGCTTGCTCCCGTCTGGCGTGATGCTCTGGGCAAACACCGGCAGCAGATCACTCGTGCGGTACCACAGCCGAATCTCCGTGTAGTCCCGCGCTTGTGTGGATCCTGCCCGCGGCGTCAGCTTCAACTGATGCGTTTCAGTCAGCAGTGCCCGCAGCTTGGCAAACCGCAAACCTTCCGGTACCGCATCAAGCGGGCTCACCGTCACAGCCTCAAAGCGGCCCACAATGTCCGCCCTTCGCTGGCCAATCGGCAGCGGCAGTGGCCCCTCGCCAATCCGCATCGGGTCCGCAGAACTTCCCGGAGCCACCACTCGCCGCTTGAAAAACTGCTTGGCCGTGTCGTCACGCTCCACCAGCCACGAACCATCAAACACAAACCCGCGTGACTCCATCCGCCGCGTCTCACCAATGATCAGCTCGTTAAACGTCACCGCAAACATTCGACGCGGGCGGCCGGTTGCCAGCCCCGGATCCAGATTCGCAAACGACATTTCACCCCGACGGGTATGCGTGTCACCGCCCTGCGCTTCCGGAAACGCCTTAACATACTGAATGTTCGCCGTCAATGTGCGCAAATCTTTGTCCGCCGTCTCCAGCTTTGCCAAAAGCTCATCGGCCGTAAGCGCCGGTGCGGGCAGGGGCGATGCGGGCACCGCCGCAGGTGCCGCGGCTGGCGACTGATTCGCCGAGTTCACCGGCTTGGTTCCCGGTACTGTTGGTGCGCCCGGCACTGTTGGTGCGCCCGGCACTGTTGGTGCGCCCGGTACTGTTGGGGCAGCCGGGACCGGCGTCACCGGCGGCACGCCAGCAGGCTGTGCAGACTCAGCCAGCACCCCGCCAGCCAAAGCTGCCAGAACACACGATACCGTCACAATACGAGAGTTGCTCAAACGATCCATACACAAAAGGTAGTAGAGCCACACCCCCAAAGTTCAGCCAATCAGCGGCATTTGCCCCCGTTCCCCACCGCTGCCCCAATTCTGCCATATTTTCCCCACCTTTTCACGCAGCCCGGCTCCAACCTCCCCCAACCGGCACCCTATCCCACCACCGCCACATCCACCTTCACTACCGTTCTGCAATGGCCGCCCGTACCAACCACCAAGCCTTTTCCCTCCGCGGCATCCTGCTCACCGTTGCCCTCCTGGGCACCGTCGCACTCCTAGCACTGGGCATCTCGGCCTATGAGTCCCACTTGGCCAACCTTGAGGCCGACCGCGCCGCAGATGCAGCCGCTGCCGCAGAAGCCAGAGCCCGAGGCCTCCCCCAATTCGCCGAAATTCAGCGTGCGTTCAACGTCATGCAGCTCATCACAGTGGTGCTTGAAACAAAGGTCACCTCCACCAGTGCAGACGAATCCTGGCGTGGCGACGTCATAGCCTCCGTGCAATCACGGGCTCGGCTGCTGTACGGCGTAGATCTTGCCGCCGCAACGCTGGAGCGCGACTCAGTTGGCATCTTGGACCGGCTCACCATCAGGCTTGCCCAGCCCCGCAAACTCGCCAGTGAACTAATCGGATCATCCGCCCCCGGTGACGAAGCGCCAGAAGTTGAACTCGGCTGGCTTCGCTTTCGCACCAGAGCCGGTGAGTATCACGTGGGCGAAGCCCGCCGCATGCTCCCGCAAGCCGTCGCCCTTATGAAGCTCTCCACCCGTGATTCAGAAATGGTCCGCGAGCAAACCGCCGACCGCGTCCGCTCGCTCGCTCGCATGTTCGTAGCACCCCAAGTGCTCATCCGCGTTGAGTTTGAGGAGGCCAAGCCGTGAGCAGTACCCCCACCGCTGCCGCCCCGGTATCGCGACCAATCAAGCCTGCCATGCTCGGCCACCTGTGGCGATGCCGCTGGGGTGCGCTCCGGCTTTGCATCTGCCTCTTCGTGCTCACCATTTTCGTCGGAGACAGCTCCGCACGCGTCGCGCGGCTCGCACTCTCACGCCTGCCCGATGCCGACATCGCCGCCGAAGTAAACGCCCTCGCCGCTCAAGGCCGCTTTGCCGATGCGGTAATGCTGGCCGATGATGGCCTGAGCTGGCAAAAGCCCGGCACCGCACCTTACCAGGCAACCGTCACCGCCCGCGCCGCAGCCGCTGCGGAGCAAGACTCATGGTGGCGCTCCGCAAAGGACCTTGGCCGCGGAGCGCTCACCGGTCGGGGAGATTCACTTGAATCGGTCATCGGCGCCATCGGCAGCGATATGCTCATCGTGGGTGATGTGCGGGACCTGGCCATCGAAAGCGCCAAGTTCACGCTCGATGGTCATGGCGACCCCGTCATCGTCGCGCTCTCGGCAGTCGGCATCGCCCTCACTGTCGCGCCCGAGCTAGATTGGGCCCCAGCCGTACTCAAGCTCTCACGCAAGCTGGGCACTCTCACCGCACCCATGGCCGAGCAGATCCTCAAACTCTCAAAGTCCGGTACCGCTGCCCTGCGGCCACTGCTCGAAAACGTCACCACGCTGGCCCGCCGGACTTCGCCAGCCGCCACCGCCCGACTGCTCCGCTTTGCAAACAGTTCAGACGATGTCGCCAAACTCGCCGCCTTCGCCGAGCGCCAAGCTTTAAAAGCAAACCCATCGCGTGCCTTCGCGGCCTTGCACACCACCGGCGAGCCCGCCGCCGTGCTGCTTCGCCAAGCCGGCACAACGCTTGGTACCGCCGCCGGTGCTGCCGACGATGTCATCATCGCCGCGGCGAAAAAAGGCCCCGCTGGCGCACGCTGGCTCGGCACCTCCGCCGCCCGCACACTCGTGCGCCCCCACCCAATTCTGGGCCTGGCCAAAGGGCTTTACAAGGGCAACGTCCAGCGGGCCGTGCAGCACCTGCTAGACCTAACAACCAAAATTGCCCCCTGGTGCATAGCCGCACTGTGCGGCTGGGCAATGCTCGAACTCTGGCTCCTAAAGCGCCCCAAACTCATCCCCACACTAAAGAACTAAATCAACCCTCAACGCCCCCTCCCCAGTCTCTATTTTACCATTTGACCACTTTTCCTACCCCCCCAACTTCACCTTGAAAAACTCCGCAATCCGCGTGTGCATCTGCCGCACCACCGCGGGCTTGGTCACCATGTGCGTTTGGCTGGCCAGAGGCAGGAACTCAAAGTGCTTGCCCGCCGCAAACAACCCATCGGTCATGCGCAGTGAATTTACGCTGTACACATTGTCATCCGCCGTGCCATGAATAATCAGCAGCGGCACGCGCAAATCCTTCGTCCATGTCAGCACATTACTCGCCTTGTATCCCTCGGCGTTCTGCTGCGGCAGGCCAAGGTACCGCTCCGTGTAAAACGTGTCATAATCCTGCCAATCACACACCGGCGCACCGGCCACTCCGGCCGCGAACACATCGGGCCTCCGCATCGTGGCCATGGCCGAGAAATACCCGCCAAACGACCATCCAAACACACCCATCCGCGAGCGGTCCATCTGCGGAATTTGTGCGCACAACGCCAGCATCGCATCAGCCTGATCCGCCAGCGGCAGATCAATCAAGTTCCCACGAATCGCCCGCTCCCACGCCCGCCCACGCCGCGGCGTGCCGCGATTGTCAATCGAGACCACAATAAACCCCTGATTCGCGTACCACTGATTAATCAGGTACGCCCTCGCATTGGCGCTCACCGTGTTCGCTGTCGGCCCTGCGTACACAAAGTTCAGCACCGGGTACTTTTTGCTCGCATCAAAATCGTGCGGCCGAAGCACCATCGCAAACACCCGGTCCCGCTCATCATCGCCATTGGCAATTCCCGGCAAACCAAGGGCAATCAGCTCCGGCCTGGCAATCAGCGGTGAGGTCTCCGCCTTGCTGGACAGTTCACCAACAAGAGACGTTGCAAGCCGGCCAGCAGCAACCGCGCCCGTGCCTGCGGGCCGCAGGCTGATGTTCTCAATCAACCATCGCGTGGCCACATCACCATTAAGGCTTGAAACAGTGCGGGCGATCACCGGCGACTTGTCGGAAAACGCAGCCGAGTGCATCGAAGGTGCCGCCGCCACCGATGCCTCCGAATCACGCACCTCACCCAGCCACTGCATCGCCCCGGTCAGGGCCCAGCCCTCAACTCGAGTCTGATAGGCAATCGGAGCGGTGTGCAAGTACACAACACCAAGCTTCTCATCAACGCTTGAAAGCTCCATCACTCCAGCGCTGCGCGGGGCAATCAAGCGGTTGAAGGACCCATCGGCGTTGCGGAACTCAACCCGCCAGCCGCGGTCCGCAGTGGGCGGCTCCGCCGTGAGCCCCTCATCGCCCCCCGTATCGGCCACTTGCTGCGTAAGCCACACAAAGCCGGAACCATCTTTCATCCACGCAAAACCGTCCTTGGGCAGGTTAATCCACGCCGGGTCCGTCTCGCGCAGCATCGGCACCGTCTTGCCCGTCGCCGCATCCACCCACATCAGCACCTGCTCGGTCTGAGTGCGGTTCATCACCTGCACCATCAGCGGCGCACCCTTGGGCCAGTACACCCTGGTCAAATACGGATACACCTCATGGTCCCACTGCACCTCTGCGTGCATGGCGCCATCGGCCTTAGCCAAGTCCCGTGGCACTTTCGCAATCCACAATGTCACCTTCGCGTTCAAGCCGCCCGCCCGCGGATACGGCCACACCGTCGGCTCCTTGGCCGGGTCAGCCGGGTCAGGGATATGAAACATCGGCAGCCCGGTTGTATCCGTTCGCTGATACACCAGCACATCACTGCTCGGCCCCCACCACACACCGTGGCTGCGATCCATCTCCTCCTGGGCCACAAACTCTGCCTCACCAAAGCTCACCCCGCCCTCCGCCGCGGGAGACACCGCCGTTTCACTACCCGTCACCACATCCGCTACAAACACAGCGCCCTCCCGCACCAAAGCCAGCAGCCTGCCATTTGGTGAAAACTGCGGGTCAATCGCCGGGCCCTTGGCGCTCTCAATCTTTCGAAGCATCGTGCCGGCAACCGCCCCGGCGTTGCCGGAACCTTGCAATGCACGCAGTTTGGCCAGGTCCATCACATACACCACGCCCGACAGCGGCACCGCAAGCGATTTGCCATCGTCGCTGATCAAAAATCCCGAGATACCGCGGCTGCTCATCCGCTGCCGCTCACGCCGGGCAAGCTCAGCCGCGCTCAGCTCCTCAGTCGCCCCGCCCAGCAACTGCTCCGCCGTCAGCAGCACCCGCTCGCTCCGGCTGGCAACATCAAACACCCACAAATCCTGCACGAATGACCGCGAAGATGCCGCCCGCAAAAACAGCACGCCCGAACCATCCGGCAGCGGCGAGATCGCCGCCGGCTCCCCCAAGCTAAAACGCTTGGTGGCAGCGAACTGCTCTAAGAACTCAATATTGTCAAGGCCCGAGCCAAGCTGCACGCTGGCCATCGCCGCAGGGGCAGCACCGGCACTCGCCGGGGCCGCGCTGCCCGCATCATTCTTGGCGGCGCATCCGGCAATGAGCAGAAAGGTTACTGAGGCGATCAGGCACGAGGCGCGGTGTACGGAGTCAATCATGGCGACCGACTCTATCCCACCTCCACTGAACCCTCATCTTCCAGATAGTTCATCCCCCGAGCAATCGCCAGTTCCAGATCAGGGCTTATGTCCTCCAGCCGCAGCGCATCGCCCATCGCCTCTCCCGTACCGCTGCTGCGAAGCTGCTCGTACTGCATCGCGGTAATCCCCGCAATCAGCAGCTTGCGGCCCTGTGCCCCAAATCCCTTCATCGCACGGGCAAGCTCCTCGCCGGCATTGTCACTAAGCTGGGTAACCTCCGTCAGGTCAAGAATCACCACAACCACGTCCTTGGGCAGCCGCTCCATCCAATTGGTCAGGTCCGGCATCCTGTGCGTCAGGCCCCTTCTGGCCCGCCCACGTTTGTCCTTGCGAAGGCGAAAGACCTCCATCCCCTTGGGCAAATTCAACCCCGGAATGTCAACCAAAGTCGAAGGCTCAATCTCCGCGATCGGCTTGGTCACATCCTGCACGATGATCCACACCAGAAACAGCACCGGCGGAAACATCGCAAGCTGAGAATACCGATCAAACACAACCGTGCCCAGCCCCGCGCCCAACGCAAACGAAACAATGATCGACAGCAGCAGCAACCAGCGACGACCGGCATGGCTCCCACCCGGCATGCGTCCCTCCGCATTAACAAGCTCCGCCCGGCGCGCCTGACGAAAGCCAGCGTGCGATCCTCCTGATTTGCCCCGCCCGTTCCCACTACTACGCCCGTGATCGCTCCCCCGCATGCCCATCCAACCCATCACCAGCCCCACCGTCTCCAGTCCAAGGTCAGTCACCACGCCAGTCACATGCGTCGTGCGCACAACTCCGCTTGAAATCCTCGTAATCGTCGCGTTCTGCAGCCCCATCGCCATCGATGAACTACCCCCCATCCAGTACAACGCCAAGCCCATCTCCGGTCCGGGAACATCATGCAGCCGAACGCCCAAGGCAAACACCGCCAGCATCGCCGCCTCAATGGCCATCGGCAGCACGTAGATTGATTCCCACCCCCGGCGGCGTCCAAGCTCCGTCGCCGCCCCGCTGATGACCGCACCAGTAAAAAACGTGAGCAGCAAAAAGCCCAAGAACCCCACCAGCCCCCACCGCCCCTCCGCCAGCCCACGCCCCAAGTCTGAAGTTGTTCCAGACACATGCGAAGTCACATGCCCGCACGTCAGCAGCGCGACGATGTTGGTGTACCCCGCAACCCACGCCAGCGTAATCGCCAGCCGAGACTGCTGCACAAAGGAATGGGCTTGAGCGACGAACATGGCGACAGTGGCCAAAATGAAGTAAAAAAGAAACGGAAACGTCAAATCTAAATCCGCAAAGCCGCACAATCTCCCCCGCGGCATTCCAATCAGTCGCACCGTATATCCGCCAGCAACCGGTTTCTTCCCCCAAACCACCAATCTCGCAAGTTCTCACATCTTCCAAAAACCCGAGTCCGGTGTCGTACCATTCGCACCGCTTCCACCGCACTGGCCATTTCGCCGGTCGGTTCCAGCGTCAGAAAGCCTCGCTCCATGCAACCCGATGTGTTCACAGCCCTGCACCCCGCCCTTGCGGAGCGCATCCGCCCGGCCAACGCCAACCTCACTGGCACCCCCGGTCAATTCGTCTTGTACTGGATGCACCACGCCCTGCGCACCACCGAGAATCCGGCCCTGGACATAGCCCGCATCGCCGCGGCAACGCTGAACCTGCCGCTCCTCGTGCTGCACACCATTCCATCGGCCACACCCTACGCCAGCGACCGGCTCCACAGCTTCCAACTGCAAGGCGCTGCCGATGTCGCAGCCCAGCTCGCCACGCTCGGCATCAGCTACGCCCTGCACCTGCCCCGGCGCGAGCAAGCCGGTCTCGCCCCAAATAGTCTCACCCCACCCGCGCTCACCCAGCTTGCCAAACAAGCCAGCTTGGTCGTGACCGAAGACCTCCCGGTGTACCCCTGGCGCACTTGGATTGACACCCTTTCTGATGAACTCGCCACCGCGGGCGTGGCCATGTGGGCCGTTGATACCGCTTGCATCGTGCCCATGCAACTCTGCGAACGTGCGCACGATCGCGCATTTGCGTACCGCGATGCCACTCGCAAACTCCGTGAGGCGCGCATCCGCCAGCCCTGGCCCGCCCTCCCGCCCATCGCCGCCACCACCATCCCCTTCACCGGCACCCTGCCGTTTCACCCACCCGCAATCGCCGGCGCAGCCGATGCCGACATCGCAGCCCTTGTCGCCGCGTGCGATATCGACCACACCATCGGTCCCGTGCCACACACCCGCGGCGGCAGCACCGCCGCCCAAACCCGCTGGGAAAGCTTCAAAGCCCAGGGCCTTGGCATGTACGCCGGTACCCGCAACAATGCCCTGATTGACGGCGTCTCGCGCATGAGCGCGTACCTGCACTACGGCATGATCAGCCCCATGGCCGTCGCCCGCGAAGCGGCAGCCAATCCTTCCGAAGGCGCCCAGAAATACCTTGATGAACTCATGGTCTGGCGCGAAGTCGCGTACACATGGTGCTTCTTTCGAGATGACCACGACCGCCTCAGCAGCATCCCCGCGTGGGCAAAGCAAACCCTTGCCACCCACGAGCCCGACCCGCGACCAGCCCTGCATTCCTGGGAAACACTCAGCCGAGCACAAACCGGCGATGCGCTCTGGGACGCCGCCCAAAGCAGCCTGCTCATCCACGGCGAGCTGCACAACAACGTGCGCATGACTTGGGGCAAAGCGCTGCTGCACTGGACGCCCAATGCATCCCAATGCCTGCAACTGCTGATCGATCTGAACCAACGCTACGCACTTGATGGCCGTGACCCCGCCAGCTTCGGTGGCCTGCTGTGGTGCCTGGGCCTGTTCGACCGTCCCTTTGACCCGGAACAGCCCATCCTGGGCACCGTCCGCCCGCGCCCAACCCGCGAGCACGCCCAGCGCCTAGACCCAGCTCGCTACGCCCGCAAAACCTTGCGCCCTTTGTACTCCACGCAAACCCGCACCGGCGCCGCACCCAGAGTCGCAATCATCGGCGCTGGCTTGGCCGGCCTCCTCTGCGCCCGCACACTGGCAGACCACAAAATCGCCGTTACACTCTTTGACAAAGGCCGTGGCCCCGGCGGCCGCATCAGCACCCGCCACACCGAGAATCACCAGTTTGACCACGGTGGCCAGTACTTTACCGCCCGCTCGCCACTGCTCCAGCGGCTCGCCGCATCGTGGGTACAGGACCGGGTCATCGCACCATGGCAGCCGCGGCTAGTTGATCTTCGCGACGGCATCGCCACACCCCACTCCACTGAAAGCACCCATCCCCGCTACGTCGGCACGCCAGCAATGAGCAGCCTCACCGGCCACCTCGCCCAAGGCTTCAAGCAAACCGGCGGCGCCCTGTCATACAGCACCGAGGTCACCCGCGCTGAAAGACGCGGCAACCACTGGGCCCTGCTCACTACCGATGCAACCAAGTCTGAGACAGACCTTGGCCTCTTCGATGCGGTCATCTTCGCAACCCCGCCCGCCAACATTCACAAAGCCTTGGCCGCCAGCCCGCACGCCGCACCAGCCCTGGCCGCAATCGCAAACGTGACCATGCTGCCCACTTGGGCGCTCATGCTGGCGTTTCATCAACCGCTGGGCCTGCCGTTTGATGGGGCGTTCATTCACACTAGCGACGTGCTTTCATGGGCCGCCAAAGACAACAGCAAACCCGGTCGCCGCCCCGGCCCCCAGCCCACCCCCGTCCAAGCAACCGGCGCAGATGATCTCTGGGTTCTCCACGCCAGTCACCAATGGTCCGCCGCCAACGTCGATCTCACAGCAGATGCCGCCGCACCCCTCATGCTCTCCGCATTCGCTGATATTGTCCGCACACTCACCGGCCACCCCGCACCAAACCCGGCATACCTCGCCGCCCACCGCTGGCGCTACGCCGCCGTCGGCACCCCGCTGGGCCAGCCCTGCTGGCTTGATGCAACCCAATCGCTCGGCCTGTGCGGCGACTGGTGCGATGCCGGAGCATCAAAGATCGAAAAAGCCCTCCTCTCCGGCGCTGCCATGGCTGGCCGGGTCATGTCCATGTTCGCCGGGCAAACATCCGCAGAGTCCGCCAGCACGCCGCAAAGCGACGACCTGTTCCAAGCACGTTAAGTACCCTGCACCCGCGGTTAATTAAGCCACCGGCAGCGGCAGTTTCATGCGCCGCAGTACCGGCCGCAAATCCGCCGGGAAATCACTGCGGGCATCAACAATCTCACCCGTGATCGGATGCACGAACGACAGCCTGTGCGCGTGCAGCGCCAGCCTCGGGGCCGCCGCCGCAATTTGAGGCCTGGCATACAGGCCATCACCCAGAATAGAACATCCAATCGCTTCCATGTGCACGCGAATCTGATGCAGCCGCCCGGACAGCGGCCGGCATTCCAGCAGTGCAGCGCTGATGTTGCTGGCCATCACGCGGAAGGCGGTTTCAGACGGCTTGCCTCGGGGTGGAGAGGCGATGATGGCCATCTTCTTTTCACCCTGGCGCTTGGGTTCAACTTCCGCCAGCGGCTTTTTTACAAGCCCCACGCTATCCCGCGGGGCCTTGTTGCAAATGGCCCAGTAAAACTTCTTAACCTCGCGCTTCTCAAACTGCTGGCGAATGCCGTCATACGCCTTGCCCGAGAGACCAACAACCAACAAACCCGAGGTTTCACGGTCAAGCCGGTGCAAAAGCCCGTAATCCCGCAACTTGCCCAGGTTCTGCAGCTTGTTGCCCCAGCGGCAGTACAGCCCGTTCAGCAGCGAATCGTCCTCGTGCCCGAGCCCGGGCTGCGTGACAAGGCCAGCCCGCTTTTCAATGACAAGCACGTGCTCATCCTCGTAAGCGACACCGAAGGTAATGGACTCGTTTGAGATGACAGAGAGACTTGCGATGCCGCATGGTAAGGAGGCAAAGCGCCCGAGGTTGGCCAAGCCCACGGTCTGAACCAGTATTTATGCGGAGTTCCGCCGAACACACCAGCTTTGCCTGCCCCAAACCCTTCAAGTTTCCAGCCTCAACTCCGCCTCCCCGCCCCTCGCCTTCCGCTTTCCGCTTTTCCTCGCGACTCGGAACTCCGCACTCGCGACTCCGCACCCGCGACTTCCTCCCCTCACCTCCGCATCTCTGCCGCCAACTTCCGCAGCCCCGCCTGCCAACCACCGTCGCCTCCAAGCAGCATCACCGCCGATTCACTCTGCCCGGCCGCCAGCGCTGCGCACGCCGCGGCTTTGGTAGTCGCTTCGTCGGCCTTCACCAAACGCTGCACACTCTCGGCAAACGCTTTTCTTCTGCTCTCTTCCGTCGCCATATCCGGCGCGGCCCCATCACCCGCCCCACCCGTCTCCGCCTTCGCACCCAGCGCCACCAGCGCTACCGCGCGGCTCGCCTGCAGCACGCTGGCGCTCCGCCGCAGTGGCGCGAGAATCGCCCACTGCTCATCGCTCATCCGCCCCGGCTTGGCCTCGGTCAATCGCCGCATCGCCCCATCAACCCAGGTCGCCGCTTCGTACGGGTTCACCGGCCCACCCCAGCCCACCTGCCGCAGCAGCATCTCATACTTCGCGCGCTCAACAAACGGCATGATCACCGCCGCATCAACATCATTTAAGCTGTCATCAACAAACCGCAGCAACTCTTCCTCACCGGTAATCCGCGACATCGCCAGCACCTCCAGCGCCAACCGCCCCTGCCGGTACCACGGGCCAACCAGCATCGCCTGCCGAATTTCGCCAAGCCGCTCACGCAGCGATGGGCTTGCCTTCGCAGCCGCGGCAAGCTCGGGCGCCAGCACCGCAATCCGCGCGCCCAGCAGCGCCTCATCGTTCATGGCCGCGACATAAAGCCGCACATGCTTCTCCTCCGCCTCTGCCTTGGTCTTCGCGTCCGCGCTGCTCAATCCAGCCCGATTCGTGAGCACCTGCCGCAGCCACAAGGCCGCATCAACGCCGCCCATCGCGGCGATTTCGTCCGCCGTGAGCCCGGCAACCGCCGCAACTCGGGCCGCAACTTCCTTCCCGTCGGCGTCAAACTCCGGCTTGGCAGGCTCACCCCGCGCCGAAGCGAGCCCGGCATCCGCCTCGGCCTTTTTCATCAGTGTCCAGTCCAGCTTCAGCAGCGTGCCCATCGTCGGCTCGCTGCGCGGGTTCGTCAGCCGGTTGCCCCGCTGCGGAATGCCCGAGCCAAAGATGCGGAGCTGCTTGCTGTCTAAAAAACAAATCGGTTCCGGGCTGTTCACCGCCTCAATGTTCTGAATTGTGCGCAAATCACTCTCGAGCGTCACGCCGTACACAATCGCGTGCCGCTTGGCCCACGCCGCCAGCGCCGGCACCGTCCACACCTTATTAATCGCCTCCATACGCCCCGGCCCCTTGGCCTGTGCCACCACCAGCACCCGCCGCTCACCATTGGCTTTATCCAGCGCCTGCTGCAAACTCCCCTCGCGCAGCAACGGCGAGGGTGCAGGCTCCACCATCCCCGGTTTGGCCACCGGCTTGGAAACCGCCGGGGTCGCCGCTGGCGCAGCCGCCGGAGCAGCAACAAACCCGGCAACAGCAGAACCGATTCCATAAGCGTGTACAGCAAAATGTGTGGCCAGCAACAGCGTAAGAACTTGCATCCGCAAGAGTACGGGACGTGCCCCCACCCGGTTGCCCCTGGGTCGTGGCAATCCGCATTTCGTGTGGCTCGCCACCCGCCCCACCGCGTTGCGTGGTCCAGTACCACAAACCAACTCCCCCAAGCTCGCTCCACCTCCGCCCCAATCCTCAGCGTTCGTCTCCCCGTATTTTCTCTGCGAACTGCACATTCCCCGCTCCGCTGTGCCCTGATCCTGCCAACACTTCCGCATGCGCCCATCCCTTCACGCGGCTTGCTCGTTGCTTGTTCTTGCTGGAACCCTCATCGCCGCCAGCGTGCCGTCTTTGGCCCAAGCACCCGTCGCAGCGGCGCCCACACTCAGCCTCGCCCTAAACGCCAAGTTTGATGTCGCCGAGCAGCAAAACCGCACCATCGCCTTCACAAACGCCCGCCTGCACACCGCCGCCGGACCCGCGCTCGACCGCGGCGTGCTGCTGGTTCGCGCCGGCAAAATCACCTTCGCCGGGGCCTCAACGGCCGCAAACATCCCCGCCGATGCGCTCACCATCGACTGCGCAGGCAAGGTCATCATGCCCGGCCTGGTCGATTCCCACAGCCACGTCGGCGGTGTCGCAGGTGCCGATGGCTCGGCAACCATCCAGCCCGATGTTCGGGTTTATGACTCAGTCAACCTCAATGACCCGGGCTTCCGCCGGGCCGCTGCCGGTGGCCTGACCACCATGAATCTCATGCCCGGATCCGGCCACCTGCTCTCTGGCCAAACGGTGTACATCAAAAACAAACGCATCCCGGGCACGCCCTTTGGCACCCCCAACCACGCCGCCCGTATCGAGGATCTCGCATTCAAGTTCCCAGATGGCTCCCCCGCCGGTGGAATGAAAATGGCCAACGGCACCAACCCCATGCGGGACCCACCCTTTGCCGCCACCCGCGGCAAAGCCGCCGCACTGGTTCGCCAAAGTTTCATCAAAGCCCAGGAATACCAGTCCAAACTCGCCGAAGCCGCAAAGCCCGCAGACCCCGCGAGCCCCGCGCCCAAAGAGCCGGGTACCAGCAAGGCCCCCCCGCGAGACTTGGCGCTCGAAGGCCTTGTCGATGCGCTCACCGGCAAACGCATCGTCCAGCACCACACCCACCGGGCCGATGACATCATGACCGTCCTGCGACTGGCCGATGAGTTTAACTTCAAAGTCGTGCTCCACCACGTTTCAGAAGCCTGGGTAGTCGCAGACGAGATCGCCGCAGCACAAAAGGCCGGTCGCACCTTGGGCTGCTCTGCCATCTTGGTAGACTCTCCCGGCGGCAAGCTTGAAGCAAGCCAAATGAGGTACGAAAACGCCGCCATCCTGCACAAAGCCGGCGTGCGGGTGGCCTTCCACTCTGATGATTACATCACCGATTCACGGTACCTGCTGCGTATGGCCGCCTTGGCCGTGCGGGCCGGCCTGCCCCGTGAGGCGGCAATTGAGTCAGTCACCATCAACGGCGCCATCATGCTGGGCCTCGAAAACCGCGTCGGCTCACTCGTCGCCGGAAAGGATGCCGACTTCGTGATCCTCTCCGGAGACCCACTCAGCATCTACACCAAAATCGAACGCACCTTCGTCGAGGGCCGCTGCGTCTTCGACCTAGAAGACCCCGCAGACCGCCTCTACGCAGTGGGCGGCCAAGGTGCTGGCACAGATTCCACCCCATACCTGTGCTGCCAGGAAAGCGATGTATGGACTTGGCGCAGCGGATCGCGCTAGCTCCCATCACCCCGTCGCCCACCCGCCAACACCCAGGCTGCCCCCACAACCGCCGCGAGGCGGACCCGGTGCTCCGCGCGCCCACCAAACCCATGGCAGCCGTTCAACGCGGGTAATTAAACGAGTGGGTAGCCGTTGATACCGAGCCACATGCTGGGTCCCAGGTATTTTCGACCGTACTTCACAACGAGTCGAAAACCTGATCAAATCTTCCCAAATTACCACATTTGTGAACGCCCCGTGCAAAACTCGGGGAGTCGGCACGAAGCTGAAAATTTTCTGGTCTCATAACTTTTCTTAGGGACACACTGTTGTCCCTCCAAATCGAACAAAAAAATCTTTTAATGGACTCTGGTATCTAAGTAGTTACCATTGATAAAGAGTCGCTCAGAATCGCTTTTATCTTACAGGAAGATAGTAGCTGCGCGATCAATTCACGGGAGTTCTACGAGTGTCATATTCAAATTTTGGGCAGGTTTGGCTTATCGTGCGCGCACATTTTCCAGTATCAGTTTTAAAACCTACTTGTTTTCTTGCCGTATCAGCGATTGCAGTGTCACAGTCGCTTGCTCAGGGTACATTCGCCCCACCCCCACCAGCCGCAACATCGCCACAATGGCGCATTTGGTACAACACCCTGCTCGCACAGCGAATCGCAGAGATCCCGCGAGCCCGCGCCACAACGTACTACTTCTCACAGTCCGGCAGCGACGCCACCGGTGCCGGCACCGTCACTGCCCCTTTCCGCACGCTCGCCAAAGCCCAGCTTCTCATCACCCAGCACCAGGCCGCGGGCAACGTGGCGTTCCTCTTTCGCCGCGGCGATACCTGGCGCGAGCAAGTTGGCCTGCAAAGCTCCACGCCCAACATCACCATCGCCGAGTACGGCGATCCCGCTGCGCCAAAGCCCAAGTTCACACCGTTTCTGTCCATCGGCGCTCCCGCCGCATGGTCCCCCGTGGCCGGGCAACCCAACGTCTTTGGTCGCACCGCGCTGCCGGATGGCCTCACTCCCGGCCTCCCCGTACTCTGGGTAAAGCAGGATGATGACCGCTCCCGTCCGTACAGCAGGCAGCAATCCATCGCCGGCGTCGCCGCAGCGGAAGGCTCATTCTGGTACAGCGTCCCCACCAGCACGCTTTACATCCACCCACGTCACACCACCGCAACCGGCCAGGCGACCGATCCTCGTACCGACGGCAATGATTACCAGATGATTCGCCGCACGGGCCCCGGCATCATCGTCCGCAGCGACGGCTCCCGGATCGAGAACATCTTTACCGAAGGCTGGGGCATGGACACCACCAGCCCGACCCAGCAGCACGGCATCGACTGCGCTGTGGGAGGCTCCGCCCGCGCACTGGTCATCGGCTGCGAGTCGTACTACGGCTCATCGCACGCCATCACGCACTACGTCGGCGGCGGTTCCGGTGGCATCGCCACCTTCATCGGCTGCCGGGCGGGCCTGTGCAATTACAACCAATATGGCGAAACCATCTTCAACGCCTTCGCGCAGTTCGGCGACAACGAGGTGATCTTTGATTCCTGCGTTGCCGCCTACGGCACGCTGCCCAGCAGTGAACTCCTCAGCAGCCCAAGCAACAACGGGACAAGCAGCAATTGGGATTTTAACACGCAGCGCCGTGGTCAGGCCTTCTTTGGCCACACACAGGGCGGCACTTCCACCTTCCGGCTGCTCGTCGCCAACAACTGCAGCAGCGAACCAGGTCCGCACAGCGTCGCAGCGCCGGCACACTTCGGTGACCTCAAACCGTTCCAGAAGCTTGAGGATGCTCGCGCGTTCATCGTCGGTGAGTATTTCCCCGGCGGCCAGTCCGCAAACGGCCTGGCCATCGCCGGCGGTGCGTACGTCCGAATCGGCGGCACCTACCTCAATCTCTTCGCCAACGCCCACCCACCCGGCGAGCAGCCCGGCCTCACCGCCACCATGGCCGGTTTCTCACAAACAGGCTGGGCGATCAACAATCTCATCGATATCGACGCCTCCGCCCGAATCTATGAGTTCTCGCTGTACAACGCCATCCCAAACAATCCCAGCAGCCTCCGACTCATCGGCAACTTCATCCGCGTTCGCACCGGGCCGCTCACGCAGTTCCGCATCGACTACGACGAACCAAACCAATCCGCCACCGCCGCGGCGTACAACAACATCTTCGTCAAAACCGGCCCCGGCATCGCTCGCTTCAACATGGGCACCGGCAGCGGTGCGGGCATCCCATCGGTCATCGGCAACGCCTTCTTCGGGTTTAATTTAACCGGCTCCTTCGCCCAGTACATCAGCGCAGCCCGCAACATGGTGCTCACAACCGAGCCCGCCTTCGGAGTCGCCCCGCCCTGCGACTCGCCACTCCTGTTCGCCGCAGATCCGCTCGCCCTTGGCATTAACCTGGCGATTGACTACACCAGCGCCACGTCGCGCCGCTCCACCATCGGCCCGATTGAAGCCGGTCCCTGCGCCGACTTGGACGGCGACGGCCGCTTCACCACCGAGGATCTTTACCTCTGGCATCGCATCCCGACCGACATCAACGGCGACGGCCATATCAATACGGCCGATGCGGAACTCATCGAACGCGCCATCCGCTGGGCAGAAAGCTTCGCTAAGGGCCTCGCCCAAGGCCGAGTGAAGTAATCACCGCTCCCCGCTCACCGAAGCGGTTCCCTGCCTTACTGCCTTCATTTGACCATTTGGCAATTTGACCATTTGGCAATTTCTTCCTCCCGTCCCCCTGTCCGGCTCACCATTTCACCGGATATCGTTCGCGGTACAATTTCTCGCCCCGCATCACCGCGACCGCCAACAACCATGTCCGACTCTCTCGCTCCCCCCGCACATCACGCTCTCCTGCTCATCGGCGGTGGCGGGCACGCCGTGGTGATCGCCGAGGCCGCGCACCTCGCCGGCATGCAACTCCGCGGCTTTCTTGATGACTACCCCGCCGCACCGCTCGGAGCCGTGCTTATTGAAACACCCGGCAGCGACCGCACCGTCCTTACACCATCCTCCCTCGCCCAACCCGTACCTCGCCACCTCGGCACGCTCGAATCTCTCCAGCACGCCGCCCTCGGGCCGTACATCATCGCCCTGGGCAACATCCAAATCCGCCGCCAAGTGCTCGATGCGCTCGGCAAGTTCCGCCTCGCCATGTCCTCCGGCACGTTCGCAACACCAAGCCTAAGCCCACACGCCCTTGGCCCACACGCCCTTGGCCCACAGGCCCTTGGCCCGCGGTCACTCGGCCAATCCGCCACGCCCTTCCCATCCGCCGCGGCAACCGTGGTGCACCCTTCCGCGTTCATTTCCCCCACCGCTCGCCTCGCTTCCGGCGTGTTCATCGGCCCGAGCGCGATTGTGCACGCCCGCGCGCGGGTGGGCCCGCACGCCATAATCAACTCCGGCGCTATCGTCGAGCATGACTGCACCATCGGCGAGAACACCCACCTCGCCCCCGGCAGTGTCATCGGCGGCTCAGTCACCATCGGCTGTGACACGCTCCTAGGTCTGGGTTGCCGTGTGCTGCCCGGCTTGACCATCGGCAAACACTGCACCATCGGAGCCGGAGCCGTAGTCCCCACCAGCGTGCCCGATGGCACAACCGTCGTCGGCGTGTACCGAGGTTAATCTCCGATGGCCCCTCGCTCTTGCTCCCGATCCCATGGCAGACCCCGATTTCTTAAGATACCACCGCCAAATGCTCTTGCCCGGCTGGGGTAGTCGCGGTCAGCACGCCTTGCACTCGGCCCACATCGCCATCGTGGGCGTCGGCGCCCTCGGCTCAGTCGCTGCCGAGCAGCTCTGCCGCGCCGGCATCGGCACCCTCACGCTCATTGATCGCGACGTAGTCGAGCTCACCAACCTGCAGCGCCAAGCACTCTACAGCGAAGCCGACATCGGCAAACCCAAGGTCGATGCCGCCCACGCACGCCTGCAGCAGATCAACTCCTCCGTCAAAATCTTTGCCGAAGCAACCGACCTGCGAGCCGAAAACGCAGAGGCCGTCCTAGGCATCCACGCCCAGCGACCTGCCGCAATCATCGATGGTACAGACAACTTTGAAACCCGCTACCTCCTAAACGATGTAGCCATCAAACACAGCATCCCGCTCATCTACGCAGGTGCCATCGGTACGTGCGGCACAACCACAACCATCCTGCCCGGCATCACCCCCTGCTTGCGATGCCTCCAGCCACTCCCACCCAACCCCGGCACCCTGCCAACGTGCGACACCGCCGGCGTGCTGGGCAGTATCACCGCGCTCATCGCAAGCATCCAGGCTTCCGCCGCAGTACAACTAGTCATCGGCGCGGCCGCCGCAGGCCGCGCATCCAATCACAGCGCCCTGCTCAGTGTTGATCTTCGCACCGGCTCGTTCCGCAGCCTCGACCTCTCATCAGGAAAAAATCCCGACTGCCCCTGCTGTGTGCATCGCCAGTTCCCGTTCTTGGCCGGCGCTCACGAGCCATCAGATCGCACCTTGTGCGGCCGCAACACCGTGCAGATCACTCCAACCTCGCCGAGGCCCATGCAACTGGTTGAACTTGCGTCGCGCCTCAGCGCTATCGGTCCGTGCCGCAGCAGCAGCCAATCCGTAACCGTGACACTGCCCAGCGATGATCCAACCACGGCCCCAATTGAAGTTACCGTCTTTAAAGATGGCCGGGTGCTTGTCGTAGGCACAACAGATCTCGCGCGGGCCCGCGGCATCGCCGGTCGAATTCTTGGCTAAAGCACAAGTCCAGTAGTGATTCCCGCACCACACCTGCGCTGCCGACTCGCTGGCTGTCAGAACTGCGCAAACATTTACTCAAAGTCAATTGCCTATGCAACGCCCCGCCGATATATTTCGCCGGTCCTTCGGACTTTGGAGCAAACGCAAGATCCTTTTTTTCCGCGCTGCTCCCCCTCCCTTGTCCAGCTAAATTGCCTCCGTCCCGCCCGCTCCGGCTCCCACCTTTCTTTGCGACTGGTAACTTCTCACGCGAGATTGTCTCACCTCCCACCTCCCATTTCATCTTCCCGCCTCCCCTTCCACCTCCCCGTGCATCTTCCCGCGTTCCCTTTTATCTTGGTACTTTTCTCTTTTCTCTTTGCTCTTTTCTCCCCTGCCCTTCTCCCCAAGCGTTCACCATTCTCGCATCCCAAATTCAGAACCAGCACCAGAACCAGTACCCCGAGACCGCCCCATGAACAAATTCCTCGTTGAATTCATCGGCACCTTCTTCCTTGTGCTCACCATCGGCTGCACCGTGCTGCCCGGAGCCCCCGGCGTGATCGCACCGTTGGCCATCGGCTCCGCACTGGCCGCCATGATCTACGCCGGTGGCCACATCTCCGGCGCCCACTACAACCCCGCCGTCACCCTTGGCGTCTTCCTCCGCGGCAAGTGCCCCGCTTCCGATGTCGGCCCCTACATCGCCGCCCAAATCGCCGGATCCGTCTGCGCAGCGCTCATCGCCGGCTTCCTCTTCCCCGCCGCGATCGACCTGCTGGCCGCCAAACCCACCGCAGCAATTGACCTGCCCCGCGTCATGGTCGCTGAGTTCCTCTTCACCTTCGCTCTGGTGTACGTGGTGCTCAACGTCGCCACCGCCAAGGCCAATGCGGGCAATTCATACTACGGTCTGGCCATCGGCTTTACCGTTATGGCTGGCGCGTTCGCCGTCGGCGGCATCAACAGCGGCCAATTCAACCCAGCCGTCTCCGTCGCCGCTTCACTGCTCAAGTTCTCCAGCATCGCAAACATCTGGGCGTACCTCATCGCCCAGCTCGCAGCCGCCTTCGCCGCATCAATCGTCTTCCGCTTAACCAGCCCGGCAGATTTCAAGTAACCCGTCCCCAACTCCCAACCAACTCCCAGCCAACTCTCTGCCTGCTCCCAGCCTTCCCCCTCTTCTTAGCACTTCTCCCTCTTCCACCGTCCCCCTGGCTCTCTCCGCGTTCCGCGACAGTTACCCAGCAGAAAAGACAGCGTTTCCATCCGTCCCAGCCAGCATCACAAGGCCGAGCCACCCGCGAGCAATCGTCCCGGTGCCTCGGCCTTTTTCATTGCCCCTGCTTCGCCTTCATCACCAGCTCCCGCAGCTTCGCACTATTGGCCAAGTCGCACTCAATCCCACCAAGCTCACCCTCCTTGGGCGTCTCCATAATTGCCGGCAGCCGCCCCAGCACCGGGTGGGCCAAAATCGCACCAAACGCCTCCGCCGCAATCGTCCCATGCCCAATGTGCTCGTGCCTGTCCTTGCGGCTGCCCGCCGGCGCCTTGCTGTCATTAATGTGCAAGCACCGCACATGCTCCAGCCCAAACTCGCGATCCATCGCCGCAAGAGTGCTCCCCACTGCCGCCACGCTGTCCAACGCGTACCCCGCTGCATGAATGTGGCAGGTGTCAATGCAAAACCCCACGCGCTGTGGCACGCCTGTCAGTTCGACAATCCGCCGCCGCAGCGTGCCCAGCTCCTCAAAGTTCCCGCCAATGGTCGCCCCGGCGCCAACCGTGGCCTCCAAACAGCTCACCACGCGGCAGCCTTCGGTGCGCTTCATCAGTTCCACATACGCCTTGGCAATCCGCTCCATCCCATCTACCTTCGGCGAAGTTGTCGATGACCCCGGATGGTGCACCAACAGCCCAATGCCCAGCGCGCTGCACCGCGTAATCTCGCACACCATCAGCTCGATAGATTTGCGCCAAAGCTCATCATCCGGCGAAGCGAGATTAATCAGGTACGAAGCGTGCGAAACCGTCCGCTGCATCCCACCATCCTCCCACGGTGGCACCTCCGGCCCACTCCATCCGGCCGTGTGCATCGCCCGCTTCCACGCCACAACCGCATCGGCACCAAGCTCCGGCACCCGCCACTGCTGCTGATTCTTGGTAAACACCTGCACACACCCAAGCCCCAGCCGCACCGCCTCACCCACCGCCAAGTGCATCCCACCCGCCACCGAAAGATGCGACCCAATGCACGGAAACTCCACCCCCGCCGAAACACCACGCGCTGCACCGCCCGCAGCATCCGCGCCAGCAGCCTTGCCGGGTCCATTCCCAAACCCATCATCAGCGCCAGAGAGCGAATTCTCCATACCCCACAATACGGCGGCAGATCAATCCCCACCGCCACAGGAATACAACAGCATACCAACGCACACCACCACCCCCACCCACCCTTTTTCAACTCGCAAACCTCCCCACCGTCAATGCCTCAAAGTTTGGCAATTTGGCAATTTGGTCACGGAATCACTCTGCCCGCCCCGGTTTTCCTCGCCTTCAAAATCGCATCCACAAGCGCCACCGGCGCAGTCTGCCCCACCGCCGCCTCGTGCCTCTCCTGCCGTGATAAACCGCTGGTCAGCAAGGCCGCCTTGCGGTAATTCTCAAGATACACCGTGCAATCCGGGCACACAGCCAGATGCGCGTGAAACGTGCTCACCCGCTCAGCCGGCAGCACACCATCAACATAGTCCAGCAAAAAATCCACACAGTCCTTGCACGTCATGCCCCCGTGCAAAGAGCACGGGTCAGCCACGTTTTTACCAGCCGGTCTGCTCGCACTAAACTGATCGGCGTTTTCCATGCTCATCGCTCGCCCTCCGCCATCAGCGGCTCAAGCAGCTTCATCAAACCCTGCCTCCCACGGTGCAGCCGCTGCCGCACCAGCGAGTCACTGATGCCAAGCGACTCGGCCACAGCCTTCGAATCCATCCCTTCAATGTCACGCAGCATAACCACAGTCCGGAACTCCTCTGGTAACTGGGCCAGTGCACCGCGCACGGCCTCCTGCTGTTGGATGCGATCATCCCCTCGTTCTGTGACAGCATTTCCCCGAACATCCGCCTCCGCCACCGCCACCCACGCACGCGGGTGAGCCCGGTGCAGCCCTGATTCATCAAAGCTGGGCAGCAACGAATCAATTGAAACGCCCGGAGCACCCCCCCCAGCCTGTTCATCACCCGCGCCGTCAATAAAACCAGCCTCCCGCCGCGAAACCTGCTTTCTCGCCCGCTGCAGGGCTGCGTTCACCACAATCCGGTGCAGCCACGTCCCCAATGTCGCTCGCCCATCAAAGCCGCCAATTGCCTTAAACGCCGACAAAAACCCCTCCTGCACCACATCCTCCGCATCCTGCTGGGTCCGAGTAATCCGGCTCGCCACCGCCAGCAGTCGCCCCGTCAGCGTGTTCACCAGCTCCTCATACGCGGCATCCTCACCCGCCTTCAGCCGCCGCACCAACTCCACCTCAGCCGGTGACCGATCTAACTCAACCGGCTTGATCACGTTGGAATTCGTACTGGTCATGCTGATTCCGCGACCTGCCTGACACCAAATCCCTCTTCAAACGCCCCAATCACCCGGCAACCCCCGAGGCAGATTCTACCAGCCATCCGGCCGCTTCGCACGCCCCACCGCAATCGTCCAGATATCCCGCAAATACGTGCCCCGCTAATGTCCTGACTTAGAAAAAGCCGCACGATGTTTCTCGACGCGACCCAGGATCGTCTTGGCATCCGCTGTCCACGCGAACGGCTTGGCGTTCTCGTTGCGGGCGTCGCGCTTGGCTCAAGAACCACCCAACCGGCTCGCTCGTAGTCAGCGGCAACCCACCAAAGGCCCACCTCCCAAGGTGGGCGGCCCTTCACCACCACACCATCGACCTAAGCAACAACTGGAACGAGGCTCGAACCCTGATCACCAGTCTGCTGCAAAGCAGCAACGTGAGCCTGTAACTCGCAACTCCCGCCCCGCCGCTGCGCACCACACCTCCATCTAACCGCCCCCATTTGACCATTCGCCCCCCACCAGTCACTCATGCTGCCGCTGGTGCAGCACGCCCATCTGCTCCACGTACGGCTGAATGTGCGGGTTGTCCTGCCTGACAAACTGCTCAAACGACCCATCAAACAGGATGCCGCCATCCTTAAGCATCACCACACGCGGGCTAAGCCGCTGCAGCAGGTGCATGTCGTGCGTCACAACAACGCTCGTCCGCGCAATGCCAGCCCTGGGCATCACCCGCTGCGTCGCCGCAATCAACTCGTGAATCGTGACGCACATCTCCGGGTCAAGCCCCGCTGTCGGCTCATCGTAAAACACCAGCACCGGATCCATCACCAGCGCCCGCGCAATCGCCAGCCGCTTGGCCATCCCGCCCGAGAGTTCATCGCGACGCTTCTGCAAAATCTCATCGGCATCCAGCCCCACCGCCTCCAGCGCCTGTCGCGCCAGCGGCATGATCTGCGCATCGGTCATCCCCTTAATCTCCATCGGCCAGAGCGCAAGGTTGTAATACACCGTCCCGCTCAGCAGCGCGTTCCGCTGAAACACCACCGCCCAGTGGTGCCGCAAATCGTCCATGTCAATGTCAGACAGCCCCGCCAGATCAACCAGCGGTGACCCTGCCACCTCGTGATTGGCTATTCGCACACGCCCCGAGTCCGGCTTCAAATACCCAATCATGTGCTTTAGCAGCACCGTCTTGCCACAGCCGCTGCCACCCACAATTGCCACCACCGAACCGCGCTCAATCGACAAACTCAAATCGGACAGCACAACCTGACTGCCAAACTTCTTACTCACCCCTTCAACCGAAATCTCCACCGAATTGCCCGCCGGGCCTAACACCGCTCCAGACTCCAACCCAGCCAAGGGCCGCCCCGCACTTATCGAGAACAACGGTCTACCCCCCGCCGCACCCGCATCAGCCACATCTTTCGACACTTTATCTGTACCGTGTTCGTTCATACCTGGCCGCCGCCACCCTAGCCGCCACCCTAGCTCTGTCGGTACATGGTAAACCACGCCCACCCCGCGGCAGTAAAGAACCGGTCAGCCGATGACTTCAACCCCGGACTGCCCGTTGCACTTCCACCCTTTACTACCAGCCCGGACTACCACCGCGGACTACCTCTTTTTCCGCATCATCAGCGGCAAACCCACCACCACCGGTCCGCAGAAAGTTCACCTCCTCGAAGCCTCATCAGGCCACCTTCAAGCACATTTATCCGTTTTTCCAGCCGTAATACTTCCCGCATGTTCAGATTTCACCCACAAATACGCCTTCAGGCGTCCTGACGCAGGCCCACGCCCCGGCTGCCCGATCAGGCCCGCCGGGGCGATCCGCCTGCTTTCTTGCTTTCCACCAAAACCGACAGTCCGAATGCGTTGCAACAGATATTTTCCCAAAAATGAACCAAGACACTTGCACTCCTCAAATTTTGGTGTATTCTTTACCTGTCCTGATTACCCAATTCTGACCCCTCCCCCCTGGCCCCCGCGGACTGTAAAGTTAGCGGGGGCTTTTTCTTGAGTGGAACTTGGGCTGATGCCCGTTCCCCTGGCACACCCGTGCTCATTCCCCGCGAAAACATCGGATCTTTGCCGGGGATGCCGGGGAAAACCGCGCATCGCACCAACGCCGCCGCCACAACCCCGCCGCCCTTGCCCATCCAAGACAACCACCGCGTTGCTGACCCCGCCCGCGCTGCCTCGTGGCGACAGCCACCCTTTCCCGTGAAGCGCTCTTCGCCCCTCAACATTTTGACGAATCGGCCCGCCCCGTCGTTGATCGAGCTTGCGTGGCAAAACCCAAAAATCAGCCCCCCGCAAATCGTGAGGGGCTGAAAGGATCAACTTATTTTTCACGCCGGTCTTACTTGAACTTGCCCATAAGCCCAGCCAAACCGCCACCATCATTAAACTCCTGACCAAAGCCGTCAGCCAGCTCCTTATTGCGGAACTGCTCGCGCTTGCGGCGCCAATCAGCATCGCCCAGTAGCGCTCGGGGCGCCAAATGGCATTTGTGAGTCCGCAGCCACCGATTGTTCTGCTTTGCCGGCCGACAGTACGGCCGCCAAATGGACGATTCTCCGCGGCGGGTGGGTGCATTCAAACAACGTTGCCCTGCGATTGTCTGCCGTTACGCTCTCGTGTATTTCAGTCTACATGAAGGCTTCCCGTGTTGGGTCGCTGCGCTGGTGGCCGCATCGCCCTACAAGGTGATCAGTAGCCGGTGATGTGCAAAGCCCCACAACCTCTTTTAGCCACACCATCGCACCGTACCTGCCCGTTTGTAACACACACATCTCCCTGTTCACCGGGCTGTCCACCAAGCAGGTCAGACGCTGCCCTTAAAACCGGTCGTCCACCCACCCACCCCAAGTCTCGCGATCTCAACTTCGTGATCGCCTCGCACAACTGCGAGTTTGATCGCCTCAGCGCTGCCGCTCCCCCGCACAATCAACTGCACCGGCAGGATGATGTGCACCAGGCTGGCGATCACTCACCCCGGCTCCGCACCCACCCCGGCTCCGCACCCACCCCGGCTCCGCACCCACCACCGCGACAAGCTGGCTCGCCGCGAATGCCGTTGTTTTCGTATCCGGCTGCCCGCCGCCTCCGATGATAAATTACACTCCGCGCAGCAAAGCACACGGCCCGGGCGTTTGCCCGGGCCGTGCGAATAAGTCTCAGAATTGTCAACACCCTGCGATGCCGCAATTAGCGACGACGACGCAGAGCAACCAGGCCGCCCAAGCCCAGCAGCGCAGCAGCGCCGGGGGTGGGAACAACATAGTTGTAACCAAAGGTGATACGACCGCCAACGGTGCCGCCCGCGCCGATCGACAAATCCTGCCACTGCATCGCACCGGCGTTGTCAGCCGCACCGAGAACGGTGTCGATGTTGGTCAGATTGTTCAATGCCGAGTCAGTCAGCAGCCCGCGAGGAGAGCCGGTGCCGCTGAATGGGCCAATGTTCCAGTTATCGTTGACCCGAAGGTCGGCAGCCATTGTGAAGAACGAGCCGTTGCCGGGGGACACCACATCATCGTTGCGGTACACGTTCACGCCGCTTCCGCTGGCGTAGGAGCCGCTGTCGTTGCCAGCAGAGCCGATGTCCGAGTCAGCATAGCTAAAGAAGCTCACGGGCTGGGTCGAGTTTGAGTTGTTGACGATGGACCAGTTGATCGTCAGCGCAGCCGTGGTCGGCGTGATCTGGTTCAGCGTGTACGTCAGCTCAAAGTTCAGCGTGCCCACGGTCGAGCTGCCGCCGATTGGCTCAACATAGCGGGTGAAGATGCTGTTGCCGCCCAGTGCCGTCGAGAACGTCATGTTCGACAGAGCAAACTCGCGGGTGTCACCGGCCGAGCGGTACCAGAAGTGGTTCTGGAACAGATAGTCGCCAGTCACAGTCGTAGCGGTGGGAAGGCCCGACGCCAGACCAAAGTTGGCGCCCGAGCCGCCGCCCGTGCCCGTGCGGGCAGTCGCACCGCCGTTGGTGGTGCCAACGGAATAGCGGAACAGCCCGTCGTTCAATACAAATGAGTTGACCTGGGCCTGGGCCGCGGTCGCGAACATGCCAGCAACAGCAATTAAACCAAGAATGCGCTTCATAATCAAGTTCCTCTCTCAGCGGGCTGTAAAGCCCAAGACGCAGCGATTCGAACTGACCGCCGAAGCGTGTTCTGAACCATCACAGAACACAACACGCTTTCCGCCAGACCGATTAGGCTCGCTCGCACAACGAGCTGACCTCTGATTCCAAGGGCAACGCACCCAACGAAATCAACGCCATAATTTCCAAGACCAGAACACCCGCCAGCTGCAACTTATGCAACAAAAGGAACAAAGAGAACCCTGAATTAGGGACATATCAGGCTCTCGGACCGTCCGGCTAGGCCACAATATCCACCCCATACTTCCCATTCCCCCTATCTCCACTCCCGACTCGCGGCTCGCAACACGCAACTCATGGCCCGCTGGAGTCGCCATTCCCCGTTTTCTCCAAAGCCGCACATTCTTCCTCAGCAACCTATCTGTCCAGCTTCAACATCGCTCGGCAGGCCATCACCGTTCTCGGTTCCAAGACACCAAAAACATCAAATACTGCAAGCCGCAGGCGTAGGTGGTGGTTGGTTGTGCCCATCGCTGTCGAGAGTCCCAGCACTCTCCAGCATGCAGTGCAGATGAGACCAAAGAAAACGACCCTCCGGCGCAGCCGGAGGGTCGTTTCAGAATCACGCATTGACGTTCAAGCCAGTTGTATGGCCTTACTTGAACTTGCCCATAAGCCCAGCCAAACCGCCACCATCATTAAACTTCTGACCAAAGCCGCCTGACAGATCCTTGTTGCGGAACTGCTCGCGCTTGCGACGCAGCTCCGGGGTCTCCTTGCTCAGCTCTGCCAAACGCTCCGTATCCGCCTTGTTGCGGGCCGCACGCTTGTCAGACATCATCGCCTCGCGGCTGCCGGCCTGCGGCGCCTCAACCGGCAACAACGCCTTGATCGACAACGCAATCTTGCGGGTCTCGTTGTCAACCTTCAGTACCTTCGCCCGGATCACCTCATCCATCTTCAGCACATCCGCCGGCTTCTCAATACGCCGGCGAGCGATCTCAGAAATGTGCACGAGGCCGTCAACACCCGGAGCCAGCTCAATAAACGCGCCGAACTCAGTAAAGCGAACAACCTTGCCGGTCACCTCCGCACCTTCGACGATTTCGGAGAGCTTCACGCGGAAGGGGTCATCCATCAGCTGCTTCATGCCCAAGCTAATCCGCTTGTTCTCCATGTCCATCTTCAGAACCTGAACATGGATCTTGTCGCCTTCCTTCACATACTTTGACACGTTCTTCTCACTCGGGAAGACGCGGTCATACGTCATATCGCTGATGTGCAGCAGGCCGTCGATACCGCCGATGTCCACAAACGCGCCGAACGGCATGATCTTGCGGACCGTGCCCTCCATCGTCGCGCCTTCCTTCAGCGTCTCAGCCAGCTTCTGAGCCTTCTCGGAGCGCTCCTGCTTCAACAGGTCGCGGCGAGACAGCACAATGTTGCCCGAACCGCGGCGATCAATCTGCATCACAATGGCAGGGAACTTCTCGCCGATAAACACCGACAGGTCTTCAATCCGGTCAAGCGAGACCTGACCGGCAGGCATAAATGCCTTGTGCCCGGCCACATCAAGCTCCAGCCCGCCCTTGTTCACGCCGCTCACGCGAGCCTCGATCACCTGTCCGACTTCGAGCAACTCCCAAGCGGCCTTCTGCACTGCGCCGGGTTTGGAGCAGATGAAAAGCTGCTCAGCCTGCTCGAAGCGGTTGATCACCACCTCGATCTTGTCGCCCACCTTGGGCAGTTCCTCTTCCGTCTTGTATTCAATCCGCTGGATCACGCCCAGCTCTTTGGGGCCAAAGTCCAGGAAAATGTCGCTCGGCCCGACTGAGACCACCGTACCGGTCCGGTACTCGCGGCCAGACTGCACCACCCGCGGACCACGAATCGCCGCGGCCTGCTGTGGCTTGATCGAAACCTTCGCCTTGTTGTCCTCGGCACTGGCAAAGTCCGCCACCATCGCATCAATCTCAGCGCTCAAATCCGCATCCAGCGAGGTCGCCTCGCCAGTCACCGCACGCAGCACATCACGCGTGTTCGGCACCGGTGCACGCCCGGAAGCATCAAGCGTTGACTTCCGAGGGCCGCGGTCTCTGCCGCCGCCCTCCCCACGATCACCGCCGCGGAAACCGCCGCGACCGGCGCCGGGCTGCTCAGTGCCTTCAGAGCCGACAACCTCGGCACGCTTGATGTTGGGAAGTCCCTTGAGGTTGGGGCCCTTTTCAACCGGTGCGGCCTCCGCGGCAGGGGCCGCGGCAGGAGCATCAACCGCGGCAGTCATTGCAGCGTCAATTGCAGCATCGGGAACGGGAGTGTTGGCGACGGGAGGGTTCTGCGATTCCATGGGGTGCGAGCTCAAACAAGTGACGACAATCCACCAAGCGCGACGCACCAGCGTTGCGCACACCCCGGGCACATGGGCCCGGTTTGGCAGATGGGGAACCACAAGTATAACGGTCACACGATACCAAAACCGCTCGCTAGCCCCCGCAAAATGGCAATATTGCCAACCCACGCCCGCACACAACGAACCCCACGGCCGAATAAGTCATATTAGTAAGACGCAACCTTGCTATCCCCCTAAAAAGGGGGTTCATATCTCCAAAAGATCGAAACTGGCTTGTTTGTTTGGATTATAAAAGGTAACCGATCGTTGATTTCAGCCCCGTTTTGCGACCATCAGTGGGCATACCGTGTAAACTCACGTAATATGGTTGGTCGCAGTCCACGCTACCAAACACAGGGAAACGAATATGCAAAGCTTTGAGAACCTCAAGAAACTAGTCAACGAGGCGGAAGATGATCTAAAGAAGGGCTTCGGCGGCAACAAGGCGGCCAAAGTTCGCTCCCGCAAGAAGATGCAGGAGATCAAGGCCGCCGCACAGCAGATTCGTGAAGAGCTGCTCGATGCCGGCGATCCTGCTGACAAGAAGCCCGGCGAAGCCGAGGATTAATCGCCTCACCGCGCCGCAGCCCCATCGCCCACATCCCATGACGTATGAAACGTCGGGGACCGGTCCATCCCAGAACACACTCGCAAAACAGGCTTTGCCAGACGGCAATCGGCATGTTGTCGCGTTGATGGAATGGTCCTGTGCCACCAACTGCACTTCCGCTTCAGGGGCGGGTTTTATCGCCACGTGCCGTGATACTCAGGCCTATCTTGTCATTCATCAGCATCGAGCACTTCGCTCCCGGCCACCCCACACAAACGAGTTTTTACAGCAGAATTGGCGAACACTATGAGCGACCACTCATCACCAAGCGATACGCCAACCGCCCATCCTGCCATCACGCCAACCCCAGCCTCTGCTGATTCAGCCCCACCCGCGACCCCGCCAGCGCCCCGCCAGGGAGCACAAAAGCCGCTGTTGTTTGATATCTCCCACGTTGATGTCAACACCGTTCTGCTCAATCGCGAGCAGATCGGCAAGATGAACCCGCACCGCGACAAGCTGGCCCTGCTCGAAACCATCGCCCACCACACACCCGACTTCAAGCAAGGCGTTGCCACCTGGAACGTGCGCGATGATGAGTTCTGGTGCGCCGGTCACTTCCCCGGCAACCCCATCCTGCCCGGCGTGCTCCAGCTTGAAGCCGGCGCCCAGTTGGGTGTCTGGCTCTACAACTCACGCTGGCCCAAGCCACACCTCTGTGTCTTCACACGAATCGTCGCAGCATCCTTCCGCGGCCAAGTCAAACCCGGTGACAAACTGGTCATCCTCGCCGAAGAAATCAAGGTCTACGCCCGCAAGTTTGAAAGCAAGATCCAAGGCGTGGTCAATGGCAAAGTGGTCTTCGAGGCTGAAATCTCCGGCATCTCGATGGGTGAACTGCCAGGCTAATCCCGAGAAGTCCTCCAGCGCTGCCGACCCCGGAGTGTCAAACCGCCGAATAACGGCGCGGTATTCCTATTTTTGCCCCGCCCTTCCCCAAGTCGCCACCAACGGCCCAACTCAAACGGTCTGCGATGCCCCAACTTTGTGAACTTGGGTAAGTTGTTTTAAAACATGCAACAGCTGCGGCAGCCTAAGCGGACGATAGTAAGGTGACGCCCCCAGCATTTTAAATGGTGATGGGTACCCCGTTGTCCGCCTCCCGCCCTCCCCGCGGCTTCCTCCCGTCGGCGCCGCGTTCCTCCGTTTGCGAACGGTTGCCTCATCGCCAACCGGACCTTGGCCCTGCACCCTTCCTGCACCCTTGCCCGCAACCCACTTCCAGCCCAACCGCGTCACCCAAGCACTTTCACTCTCACTCCGGAGATTCAGCATGCGTGCGGCACCCACATCAATCATCCTCGCCACCTGCGGCCTCATGCTCCCCGCACTGCACACCATCGCTGCAGTTGCCCTTGCCCAACCCACGGCCACCACCGCCGCCGCGGCACCAACCGCAGAAACCGCCAAACTCCCCAAGGCCAGCCCCGAGCACATCGCCAAAACCCAGGCGGCCATCAGCGCTCTGGTTGAAAAATACCAGTCACCCCGCGGCCGTGATGCATCCGGCCCAAACGCCTACACCTCGCTCATCGATGCGCTCGATGCCATGCAGCGCACCAGCCACCTGGTATGGCGAGGCGAAAGCGGCACCACCCGCGATGGTGCAACCCCGCCAGATTTCACACTCATCTACTCCGGCACCGACGCTGACCGCCAGTCACCCGCATACGCCACAGCGCTCGGCCAGATCGCCGTGCTCCGGGCCAGTGACCTGGGCGCACACCTTGATGCTGTGGCCGCCGCCGCCCGCTCAGTCCGCCCGGTGCAGCGAAGCAGCGAACACCGCCGGCTCATGCTCGTCACCGGGTCTGACCCGGCCAATGATGCAGCCAGTTCCGGCTACCTCATTGAAATGCTGCTGCCCGAACTTGGCCCGGCCCGCTTCATCGCCCGCTACAACGTGGCCCTCATGCACCTCGCGGCGCAAGACGGCGACACCGATGCGTTCTTGCGAGCCGCCGAACACAACCTTGCCCTGTCACGAACTTTGGCGCACAATTTCACCGTGATAGATCGCCTCGTTTCCCACGCCATCATCGCCGTGACTGTCGATTACGCTTCCCGCCTCATCGAAACCGCCTTCATCGAGCCCGCCTCCGCCAGCGCATCCAATCTCAAGGACCCCAGGTTCCTCGCAGCGCTCGATGCAGTCATCAGCCGGCAGCTTGCAGATCTTCCATCGGTGTCGCTGAATATCGAGGGCGAAAAGCTCGCATTTATTGACATTCTCCCGGTCGTCTACGGCGAGGGTGATGCCCCACTGCCCGACGGTTGGAATCGCTTCAACACCATCGTGCAGTCCGACCCACCGGCCGTCGCCACGCCCATCGCGCGCAAGCAGGAAATCGCATGCGCTGATGCGATATATGGCCGCATGATCTCATTCACCGAAGCGCCGTGGGACAAGGCCAAAGTCATCCTCCGCGACTTTCAAGGCGATGGCGAGTTTGGCCCGCAGAAGCTGACACCGATGCTGAAAGTAATGGCCGCTTGGGTCTCAAAGATCAAAGCGTCAAACATGCAGACAGACTCACTCATCGTAGGCCTGCGCACGATGCTGGCCCTTCGCCTTTACCAAGCACAATTCGGCTCGCTGCCCGAGTCCCTGGCCGACATCAAGTCCCTAAGCGCCGTCGCTTCAACTGATCCCTATACCGGCAAGCCGCTGGGCTATCGCACGGTAGACTCCAAACGCTTTGAACTCTGGGTCGCTGGCTACGACGGCACGGACAACGGCGGCTCGTACAACACTGAGGATCGCTTCGCCCCCGTCACCGGCAAACCAACCGGAGAAGGCAAAGACTTCCGCGTGTTCCCACCGGCGGACTAATAAGTGCAGGTGGCCTCGGCTTCACTCGCAAGCTTCATTACACCAAAGAGCGACCCCGCAGCGGCGGGGTCGCTCTTTTCGTAGAGTCCTTGTCTGTCAAAGTGCAGTTGCGCGACCACTACGGTCGCCCCTGAGCGCATCAATTCAGCGTCGCGATCGACACATTCAGCACCGTCGCAAAGCTCACCCACACCAGATACGGCCCCAGTAGCCACGCCGCCAGTGGCGACACGCGCGAGAACCCAACAATCACCACCGCAATCGTCAGCACCAGCGCCGCGATCACCGCCACCCCCAGCCACGGCGAACGCATCCCAAAGAAAGCCACCGACCACAACGCATTGAGCACCAGCTGCGCTACAAACAGCACCATCATCGGCTCAACAAACAACGCCCCCATACGCCTGTCCGCCCGACGACGTTTGATCGCAAACGCCGCCAGCGATGCCGAAGCGATCATCATCACAAACAGCACCGTCCACACCGGCCCAAACAACCACGACGGCGGCGTCCACGTCGGTTTCACCAGCGACCCATACCAGTCACCCACCGAGCTGCTTGTGGCAGCCCCACCAATTGCCGCCGCCGCAAACACCAGCACGCAAAACACCACCACCACCGGCACCATGCCAAGATTTGGTGATCGAGCCGAAATGTTCAACGGTGTTGCGGTCAAAGAACTCCCCGGCGTGAATCAGCGTGTGGTGCAGTCTTGGCAATCAAACGGTGCGGCGAGAAAGAAAAGCCATACGGGCAAGGCTCCAAAGCAGGGGTGCAACCGCATCCCAGTCAGATGTCCAATGATCGGCTGATCTTGCAATCAATTTCTAAGTTCTTTGTAGGCCAACTAATCTTCACCTGCGGGTTGTTCCACCGATGCACCTTATTCCGTTACCATTATCCGGACCCCGCCCCCAAAGGATGTACCAAACGAGACGCACCGGTAGTATTCCGCCACCAGTCGGCCCCTTCAAACCCACGCATGTACCAACTCGCCAGCACATCCCTCTTCCCGCCCATCCCCCCGTTTGATCAGCTTCACCCGCTGGTTATTCACTTCCCAATCGCCCTTGTGCTGGTGGCCCCAGTGGTTATCGCCCTGGCCCTTGCTTGGCACAAACACACCAAAGTCCTGCTGGTGGTGGCAACGCTGCTCATGGCCATGGCCAGCGCCGCGGCAGTGGTGGCCGTTCAAAGCGGCAAAGCTGCCTCCGGCTACGCCGAGAATGTCCCCGGCGCAGGCCCCGTGCTTGATGCCCACGCCACATTGGGCACGCGGGCCCGCAACGCAACCCTGGCCCTCACCGGCGCGCTCGCCCTAGGCACAGCCATGGCCTGGCGAGGGGGCGAGAAACTCCCTCGAAAATTCACGCTCATCGGCGGAGGCGCGTATCTGGCCATCCACGCCGCCGGCGCCCTGGTTGTTGCCAACGCCGCCCACGAAGGTGGCCGACTCGTCCACGAATTTGGTGTACGAGCCTGGCCAACACCATTAGCACCGACACCGCCCGCTTCAACACCGCCCGCTCTAACTTCACCCACCACTTCCGCGCCCGGCTCTGGCATCCTCGCACCCGCGCCCGCGGCAACCGCCAAAGCAAGCGGGCTGGTCAAAGCGATGGAACAATCAGCCGAGCACGCCGAAAAACTAACCAATACCTCGCAAAACGGCTGGACCGATGCGGACCTTGCCAAGTCGCCGGACGATGACGCCAAAGCAATCGCGCAGCTCATGACCGGCCTGCTCACCACCGAACGCGTCAAAGCAAAGCCCGCAGAGTTCCGCGAGTGGCTCACCGAAAACGCAGCACTGGCCGATGCGCTGGCCCAAGGCATCGCCGATCGCCGAAAGACGGCCAAGCCCACCGCGGCAGAACTAACCACCCGCTTCGAAGCGCTCATCGCCAACTGCGACCGCTGCCACGCAAAGTTTCGCGACTAACAACACAGGGCAGCTGTGCGAGCCCACTTGCTCTCATCAAACGAGAACGACCCAAATCACCACCGCCGCCAGCCCTCTCCCCCGACTCCCTCCGCATCCATCGCCCTTACACCCGAGCCGGGCCCAAAAGCTGCTCCGGGTCCTGCAGCAACTCAATCATGTGCGCCAGCATGAGCGCTGCCGATGCACCATCCACAACCCGATGATCACACGCCAGGCTCAGCGGCAGCAGCTTGCCCACCGCAATGCCCCCGTGGCGCACAACCACACCATCACGGGCACGGCCCACCGCAAGAATGCCCACTTCCGGATAGTTAATGATCGGCGTCGCAAACCGCCCCGCGTGGCTGCCCACGTTTGAGATCGTAAACGTGCTGCCCATCAACTGCTCACGAGTCGCCGTGCGGCTGCGGGCCGCCTCGGCCACCGCTGCAATCTGCCGGCCAATCTGCAGCACACCAAGCCGGTCCGCATCACGCACCACCGGAACCATCAGGCCGTTGTCCGTATCCGTGGCAATGCCAAGGTGTACCGACTTATGCCGCACAATCTCCTCGGCCGCATCATCCGTCGTCGAGTTAAACGCCTTGAACTCACCCGCCAGGCAGCGGCACACCGCCGCGGCAACAAACGGTAGAAAACTCACCTTCTCGCCCGATGCACCAGCCAGCTTCTTGCGCAGCGTGTCCAGCGCTGAAACATCCGCTTCATCCATCACCGTAAAATGCACCGTCTGGGCGATGGACTGCTTGAGCTTATTAGCAATCGTCCGGCGAACACCACGGAACGCAATGCGGTCACTGCCGCCCGATGGCGACGCCGCAGCCAACCCGCCACCCGCGCTCGCCGCCGACAGATCAACCTCAGCAGCACGGACCGCCGCTGGGCGAGCCACCGCCGAAGCAGCGGGCACAGCAGTAGCAGCGGACACAGCCGACCGAGCTGCCGCCGCCGCCGCCGCCGGAGCCACAACCGCAACTGGGGCCGACTTCGCACCCGCCACCGCGGCGCGCAAATCCTTTTCCATCACCCGCCCGGCCATGCCCGTGCCGCGGATGGTGTCAATATCAAGCCCAAGCTCCTTGGCAAGCCTGCGCACTGCCGGTGTGGCCAAGGCCTTGCCATCGGCCGATGAAACACCGCCAAGCGCAGCGCCCATCGCACCAACAACCGTGCCCGCATCCTCGCGCTCAGCCTTAATCGAGCTCGGGTCCGGCACCGTGCCGTGCTTGCCGTTAGTCGCCGGCGCAGCAGCCGTCGGCACAAGTGCCGCGATCTGCGAACCAGTATCACACGCCGGCTCGTTCTTGCTGGCAATCACCGGGGCGTCCTTGGCCTCCACCCTCGCCTCCACCTTCGCCTCCACCTTCGCCTTAGCCGGTGCGGCCGCCGCACCACCAGCGGGTACATAGCTCACCAGCGGGTTGCCAACCTTTAAAATCTCCCCCGCAGCGCCGTGCAGCACCGCAATCGTTCCGGCCCGCGGGCTGGGCACTTCAACCACGGCCTTGTCCGTTTCCATGTCGGCCAGGATGTCGTGCTCATCAACCGTCTGGCCAACCTCCACACGCCACTTCAGCAGTTCAGCCTCGTGTACACCCTCGCCAAGGTCAGGGAGGATGAAATCGTTCGGGGAATTCGAAGTCTTTGCGTGGCTCATGGGAGAGGAGAGAGAAGAGAGATGAAAGCGAAAAGATCAAAGAAAAAAGGAAAGGCAACAAGCCACAACTCAATCGTCAAACCAAAACCCCACATTCCCCCCAGCTTCAAAATTTGACCATTTGACAATTTAACCATTTAACCATCTGACCATTTCGTCAATACGCCGCCACCTGCGTGACCGCTTCCAAAATCTTGCTCGCGTTCGGCAGGTAATCCAGTTCCAGCTTGGCGTACGGCATAATCGTGTCAAACCCGCACACGCGCTGCACCGGGGCTTGCAGGTGCAGGAAGCACCGCTCCATCACCTGCGCCGTAATCTCGCTTGACAGCGAGCACAGCCGCGTGGCTTCCTGCACAATCACCAGCCGGCCGGTCTTCTCGACTGATGCGAAAATCGTGTCAGTGTCCATCGGGTGCAGCGTGCGCAGATCAATCAGCTCCACCGACAAATCATCCGGCAACTGATCAATCGCTTCAAGACACTGAAACACATTGGCGCCCCACGTCACCACGGTAACATCGCTGCCTTCAGAAACAATCTTGGCCTTGCCAATCTCAATGCTGTAGTCGCCCTCGGGCACCTGCTCGCGAAATGAGCGATACACACGCTTGGGCTCAAAGAAGATCACCGGGTCCGGGTCGCGAATGGCCGACAGCAGCAGCCCCTTGGCATCCTGCGGCGTGCTGGCACAAATCACCTTCAGCCCCGGCGAGTGAATGTAAATCGCCTCAGGCGAATCAGAGTGAAACTCCGGCGCATGAATGCCGCCGCCCCACGGCACGCGAATCGTCAGCGGAACCGTGAGCATGCCACGCGTGCGATGGCGAAACCGCGCTGCGTGATTCACAATCTGGTCATACGCCGGGCCCATGAACCCTTCAAACTGCAGCTCCGGCACCGGCCGCTGCCCAGCCATGGCCATGCCAATGCTGGTACCGATAATGCCCGACTCACTCAGCGGCGTATCAATCACACGCTCAGGGCCAAACTTCGTCTGCAAGCCATCAGTCACGCGAAACACCCCGCCGTTGCGCCCCACATCCTCACCCAGCAGCACCACCCGCTGGTCGCGCATCATCTCTTGCTCCAATGCTTCGTTGATGGCATCAACCAGCGTCAGGCCTTCTTTATTCATCTTCTCAGTGCGTGGCATGATCAGGGGTTCCTTGAGAATCTATCAAACAATCATTCAGTCAATCGCGGTCGTCGCATCGCGACCATACTCTTCCATCACCATTCATCAATCAATCAGCCGAGGGACTTCCATCACCACTGCTGCTCCGCTTCTGATGGCTGTCCGTCAGGGCCGAGACCAGCACCCCCGCCCCCATCATCGCCGAGAGCGCTGCCCCCAGCCGTGTCGCCAGAACCGATGGCTCCTCCAGTGTCTCAATCGGCGCCAAGTCCCCCACGCCAATCGCCGCACCCGGCTTCTCGCCACCAAGCATCCCTCTGTTGCTGCGAACCCAACGCACATGCAGCGGGTTCAGCCACGTGTGCCGGCCATCTTTTTCAGTAATCGGTATCAGCATCAGCAATACTCCGGCAAAACGTTACCCTGCACAAACGCAAATCACACAATCAACACCCATCACCGCCCACCATCAGCGGCGCTGCAAACCAACCTGGCTCGGATCCTGCCCAAGTGAGTGCGTCCGCAGCGTGTCACGCTGCAGCCGGAGTCCCTCCGGAATCGTCTCGTACAGATAGTTAAACATGTCATCGGTCGATGGTTTCTCGATCGTCTCGGAAAACTTCACCACATCCGCCACCAGTATCTTGGCCGCATCCTCGGCCGCCTGCTGCTTGGCATCCGTCCACAATCCCTTGCCCGTCAAATACTTGCGAAGCCGAATCATCGGGTCCTTAGCCTTCCAAGACTCAACCTCCTGGTCATCGCGATACCGCCGCGCATCATCGGCCGTGGTGTGGTCACCCAGCCGGTACGTCTCCGCCTCAATCAGCGTCACGCCGCCACCGTTGCGGGCACGCTCGCGGGCCTCAAACGTGGCCTTGTACACCGCATAAATATCGTTCCCATCAACATGCACGCACGTCGCCCCGTACGCCAGCCCCTTCTGGGCCACCGTCTCGGAGTTCATCTGCTGCTCCCGCGGCACAGAAATCGCCCACTGATTGTTCTGGCAGAAGAAAATAATCGGCAGGTTAAACGCCGTGGCAAAGTTCATTGCCTCATGAAAGTCACCCTCGCTCGTTGCGCCATCACCAAAGTACGTGATCGCAACCTTGTCCTCCTTGCGCTGCTTAAACGCCCACGCCATGCCCGTGGCGTGCAGCATCTGCGTGCCAATCGGAATCGCAATCGGCGTGATGTTAATGCCCCTAGGAATCGCATTGCCACGCTCATCGCCCATCCAGTGCATGAAAATCAGGTGCATCGGCATTCCGTGCAAAAACAACGCCGCGTTCTCGCGATAGCACGGCACCAGCCAATCCGTGCCCTTGCGCATCGCAAACCCCGAGCCCAGCGCCGCCGCCTCCTGCCCCTTGTTCTGCGGATACGTGTACATCCGCCCCGACCGCTGCAGCGTAAACGCAATCTCATCCAGGCGGCGGCACTGAATCATCTGATCCAGCAGAAACACCGCCTGCTCATCACTCAGCACGCCCGGTGCACCCGGTGGCGCAAGCTTGGCGTCGTAGTTGCCGTCTTCATCAAGAATCTGCAGGTTCTCGATCTTCGCCTGATAAACCGTGCGCATCGGCATAAAACGCATCTCCACGAATAGGGTGCAAGGGGTGCTCCGGCCGGCCTCTGCCGCTCCGCAGCGTGTCAGAGCAGTATATGGATGAAAGCGGTTCCGGCGAACGATGCACCCAAACCAAATATTCACGCACATTCAATCGCAAATCCGTACCCCACCGCCCCAATCGCCCCGCCAAACCCAAACAGGCCGCCAACGATTCCCCATGGGCCTCCCCCCCGCCATTCCAACTGTCATCAACCTGCCCAATGAGGATGCCACCCAATCGCTGGCCACCCAACTTGCGCGCACACTTGTGCCCGGAGACTGCCTCGCCCTGGAGGGCGGCCTCGGTGCCGGCAAAACCACCTTCGTCCGCCACCTCGCAGGTGCAATGAACATTGACCCCGACACCGTCTCTAGCCCAACCTTCGTCATCATCAACGAATATCAGCCCCGCCGCCCCGGCACACCCAAGCTCATTCACATCGATGCATATCGCCTCAGCGGAGATGAAGAGCTCGACACCATCGGCTGGTACGAAGCCATCGCAAGCGCCCGCACGGGCGATGCCATCATCGCCATCGAATGGCCCAGCCGCATCGCGCTGGCCATCGCCAAACTCCCAAGCGTAACAACCCTAGCCCTCGAACCCACCGGCGAGTTCTCACGCCGGGCAACCCTCACGCTCCCGCCATCGCGCACCCTCACCGCGGCACCAGCGCCAGAGGCAGACGCCACCACACAGCGCTGCCGCACCTGTGGCCGCAAAGCCACCCCCGGCAGCAGCTTCTGCAGCGAACGCTGCCAAATGGCAGACCTGCACAAGTGGCTCACCGGCCAATACGTCGTCAGCCGCGACCTTGAAGCCAAAGACTTCGAAGACAGTTGATCTCATTGAACGCTTGCTATTCCGGGAGCGAAACATCGAAGTGTACGCGGAGCGTAGAGAGACAAGGCAAGAAACGCAGAGCAAGGCAGAACGCAGGAAAGGGAGAATGGGTAGCCAAAGAGAATTTGGACTACACCGCAAGCATGGATGTACGTGTGAGCGCGAGTCGAGTACTGGTGCGGGTGAGCGTGCGCTGAAAGCGACCTGAAACAGACCCGCCTCGCCCATCAAAATTGCTCATCTCCGGCTTCCGATTTCCTCCGCGTTCCTCGCCTTGCCCCTCCGCGCACTCCGCGTTCATCTCTCCGCTTCGCTCAACCAAAAACAGGAACAAAAACCAGAAGCGACAATCTTTCCCCGCCCAGGCCGTGTTTCTGAGGCGGCTTCAATCGCACGCAGCCCCACGCACACATTCCGCGTCCCGCGCACACCAACCCTGTACCATCATCCATGGCCGCAGTCGCTCCCATCGCCCCGGATAAATCAGCCCCGCCCGCGTTCGATCCCGGCGCGTTCGTTCACCTGCACCTCCACAGCGAGTATTCGCTGCTGGACGGCGGCAACCGCATCGACAAGCTCATCGACCGCTGCAAAGAACTCGGCATGACGGCCGTGGCCGTGACCGACCACGGCAACATGTTCGGTGCGCTGGATTTTTACATCACCGCCAAAGACAAAGGCATCCGGCCCATCCTCGGTGTTGAGGCGTACGTCGCCCCTGGCCCCCGCCAAGACCGCACCCACACCGGCAACGG
>JBBRKQ010000016.1:0-52912 GCA_038231815.1 Phycisphaerales bacterium | reverse complement strand
GTTGACCTTGATGCCGCGGCGACGCCGGGGGTGGACCGGCTTTTGTGCGCACTTGCGGCGCATGATCGTTCGCGCAGTGCGTGTGTGGTGATTGATGTTGGTACGGCGGTGACGGTGGACCTGGTGGGCCGGTTTGGCACATTTGCGGGTGGCGTGATTGCACCTGGGCTGGGTGCGATGCTGGGGGCGCTGCACACGACGGCGAGTGCGCTGCCAAAGATTGAATCACCAAAATCGGCAGAGGAGGATGCGCCGGGCGTTGCGCTTGGAAAGAACACGCGGGATGCGATGCTGATTGGGTGCATCGAGGCGATTCGCGGGTTGTGCTATCGGATGATTGATCGGTATGCCGAGATTGAGGGAAGCTACCCGCGCATCATTGCTACTGGTGGCGATGCGGGGCTGCTGTTTCGCGATGATGAGTTGATCGAGCACATTGTGCCGGATTTGGTGCTTATTGGCATGCAGACGGCGTGGATTCGCAGTGAGTTTCCGGGAAGCTTTGAGCAGCAGCAGATTGCGGCGGATGAGGAGGCGGAGTCACAGGAAGGTGAGGAGGATGAACTGGACTTTGGTGATGAATCTGGCGATGAGACAGATGCAGGTGATGATGGGGACAAGGACAAGGACAGGGGTGAGGCGGATGCCCGGCCATGAGTGGGCAAGCGTTGGCCGGTGAGGTTGCGTGTAGCGTGCGATTGGCGTCGGGCAGTCCGGATGGTACATCGGCCATTGCGTGCATTGAATTAGAGTGCAATGGTGATGGTGCCGCGGCGGCGCTGGGGATGGATGAGCTGCTCGTGGCTTTGGGAATAGCACCGCTGGCCATTGGTGGGACCAAGGTGGTGAGCATTGGCGGGATTGACCGCGCGTTTGTGGTGCGATGGAAAGTGGGGGCGGTGACGGTGATGCCTCACGCCGGGCCGGTGATTGTGGCCGCGGTGTTGGAGTTTTTGCTGGCGCGGGGCGGGCCGCTTGGGCTTGTTGCTGGGAAGGATGTTCAAAGTGGCGGTGGCGGCGGTGTGGTGAACGAGGCAGCGGCCAGCGGTGCGGCGTTGTGCGCACGATATTTGCATGAGGCTTTGGCCATGGCTGCCAGCCCCGGAGCGATTGACTTGCTGCTGGACCAGCCCAGGCGATGGGCGGGGTTTGCCGGTGATTGGCATGAGGCTGCGGTGCTTGCGAGGGCGAAGGTGCTGGCCCGGCTGCTGCGTGAACCCACGGTTGCGGTTGTTGGCCCGCCCAATGTTGGGAAGAGTTCGCTGCTGAACGCGCTGGCCGGGCGGAGTGCGGCGATTGTGGCTGATGAGGCGGGCACCACGCGTGACCATGTTGGTGTTTCTCTTGTACTGGGGCACGGGTGTGGTGGGCTTGCGGTGCGGTGGTTGGACACGCCGGGGGTTGCCCCGGACGGTGCGGGTAGCGGCGGGGACGAGTTGGTTGAGCTTTCGTGGCGGGGTGTGCTGCCGCTGGTGCGGCGGGCGGACTTGGTTGTGCTGTGCGGGGACGCCGGGCAGCCAGCACCGGATGCTGGTTGGCTGGGCCTGCCCAGTAGTACGCCGGTGCTGCGGGTGGCGCTTCGGGCGGACTGGGGCTTACCCCAGTGGCGGTATGACGTGGCGGTTGGGGGCTTGGGTGTTTCGCCCATTGTTGCGGGTGGCGGGGCGGGATTGGGGGCAGCGGCGTTTGGGCTGGCGGCGTTGATTGAACGTGTGGGAGAAGCGTTGCTGTCGCGGGAGATGGTTGATTGTGCTGGCCCGTGGGCGTTTTGGGCTGGGTGAGGTGGTGGGGTGGGGACGGATGGCTTGGACGGATTTGCAGAGCTGGTGCATAATCACGGTTGAGGCTGTGGCGGCGGGGTCTCTTGGTGAGGCCTACTTTCGTGGCTTATTCCCCTCGCCTGCTTTGTACCCGGGTGGTAGCCGACCTTGGCAGGATCGTGTAGAGCTTCATGTCAACGCTGATTACCGGCTCAAAACGTCCACGGGACCTTCACTGGTTCCATGCTGGTCCGCTTTTGTTTGGTGACTGGGGCACCAGCAGGTTGTATGTGCTGGGGCTTGCGTTTTACTACACGGGTCATGCCTCGCCACTGTACCTGACGGCGATGTCGCTGATCATGATTGCGGTGGCGTGGGCGTACTCGGTGATTTGCAGGTGCTTCCCGGAGGGCGGCGGTGTGTATGCCGCGGCGAGGCAGATCTCGCCGACGCTGTCGGTGATTGGTGCGACGCTGCTGCTGTGTGATTACATTGTCACGGCGTCACTGTCGGTGGTTGAAGGGTTTCACTATCTGAGCACGCCGAGTGGGTGGGTGGTGGCGGCATCGATCATCACGATTTTGGCAATTGGCGTGATTAACTGGTTGGGCGCCAAGAGCGCGGGGCGGTTTGCGCTGATCATTGCGATCGCGGCGATTGTGCTGTCGATGATTATTGCGCTGACGTGTATACCGATGGTGCTGGAGGGCATCAAGACGGTGACGACTGGGGATGTGTCAATCTCGAGTCCGTGGACGCGGTGGGAGAATTTGGTTCGGGTGATTTTGGCACTGTCGGGCCTTGAGGCGGTAGCGAACATGACGGGCCTGATGAAGCAGCCCGTGGCCAAGACGGCGAAGAAGACGATTTTTCCGGTCTTAATTGAGGTGATCTGTCTGAACATGATCTTTGGGCTGGCGATTAACGCGCTGCCGGCGCTGAAGCCTGTTGAGATGCCGCACTATGTGCAGCTTGAGCAGGGGCAGAACACGCTGGGTGAGGGGGGCAAGCCCAAGATCTTTGATTCCGATGAGATACCGGCGCCGGTGCGGGAGTATCGGGATACGGCGATGCGGCAGCTTGCGGAGGTGGCTTCGACGCGGGTGACGGGCTCGGAGCGGGTTGGGCAGGTGATGGGGATTGTGAGCGGGATTATCTTTGGACTGCTGCTGATCTCAGCGGTGAATACGGCGGTGATGGCGATGGTGAGCGTGAAGTACGCCATGGCCAACGATGGCGAGTTGCCGCAGGCGTTTAAGAAATTGAATTATTCGGGCGTGCCGTGGGTGGGATTGATTGTGGCGTGCGTGTTGCCGGCGGCGCTGTTGATGGTGAGCTCGGACACCAAGTGGTTGGCGGAGCTTTATGCCATTGGTGTGGTGGGCGCGATTTCGATTAATGTGCTGTGCTGCGCGGTGAACAAGAAGCTGGACATTTCGCCCCGGGAGCGGGCCGGGATGTGGGTGCTGGGCTCGTTTATGACGCTGGTGTTTTTGACGATTGTGGTGGCCAAGCCCAACGCGGCGATCTTTGCGACCATTATGGTTGGATCGGTGCTGCTGGCGCGGTTTGCGGTGCACACGCACAAGGCGAGGCAGAAGGAGCGGGCGGTACCGGGGATGAGCTGGCTGGAGGAAGTGCAGCGTCAGCCGCTGCGGCTTGATCCGGGTAAGCCGAGAATAATGCTTGCGGCGCGCGGGCGTGACCAGGCGGAGTTTGCGGTGGACCTGGCGACGGAGCGTGGAGCGACGCTGTTTGTGATTTTTATTCGCACCCTGCGACTGCTGAATGTTTCGGAAGGGGCGACACCACGGATTGAGGACGACCCCGATGCGCAAGAGGCGCTGGGGACGGTGACAATGCTGGCCCGGCAGCGCGGCGTGCCGTGCGTGCCGATTTATGTGTCGAGCCCGAACATTGCCGAGGAGATTTTGGACTATACCGTGACGTTTGGGTGCGACACGCTGATCATCGGCCGGTCGAAGCGGTCGGGGTTGGCACGCTCGGTCGAGGGTGACGTGGTCGGTGAGATCAAGACGCACTTGCCATCGATCATCACGCTGATTGAGCGGGAGCGGACCGGGTCGCTGCATGTGGGTGGCACGAGCTTGCCGGATGCGCCGACATCGAAGGATGTTGGGCAGGGTGAGAAGAAGTAATAGTTTTTGCGGTTGCTATTGGGGATTCACGAGAGATGAACGCCGAGATCGCAGAGGGGGAAAGGCAAGGAACGCGGAGGGGAGCGGGGAATGGGGTTGAGAAAGAGGTTGAGTTGGGGCGCGAGTGGCGTGGGCGCGTTTGGCGTGAAGAACTTGGCGGAGTCAGCGTTTTGTGGCGATGATGTGGTAGACGTGCCAGTGTTTGACTTTGCCATCGAATTCCTGGCCGGGCTTGTTCTCTTCTTTGAGGTCGAGGACATTAAACGGTGCGAGCAGGGCGTTCACTTCGGCGCGGGTGTGGTGTGAGCGGTCGGGGAGTGTGGCCCAGGTGTCGTTGTTTCCAAAGAGCTGGCCGCAGAAGAGGCCGCTTCTGGGGAGGGAAGTGGTGATTTGCTGCCACAACGCGGCGAAGTGGTTGGGAGGGCAAAAGGGCAGGGCAAAGCTGGCGCTTATGAGCGCTGCGGGCGGGAGTTGGAGATTCTCAAAGCCGGCTTGGATGAATTTGAGACGGGATCGCATCGCGGAGGAAATGTCGGTGCGTGCGTCGAGAAGTTGTGCGGCCTGGGGGTGACTGTCGATTGCCAGTACAGTAAAGCCTTGCCGCAAGAGTTCGGCGGTGTCGCGGCCCTCGCCGCAGCCGAGGTCGATGGCGAGTGGAAATTCGGACGGTTTGGGGTGTGGACTGCGCTGGGCAAACTCATTGAGTGCCCCGGTGAGCGTTTCGCGTGGGCCTTTGTTGGCGACGGCTTGAAAATAGCCCGGCCAGTCACGATGCTCTGCGTAGATGTGGGCGGGTTTGAGCATGGTTGAGCATAGTGGGGAGATGATCGCAGGGTTCGCTGGAAGCTGCGACTGATACTGTGCTGGGCGCTGGTGGGCAATGAGCGATGATCGCCTTAGTTCTTGCTCGACTGAGATTGTTCGGTGCCGACTGAAATGAGCCCGATGCTGGAGCATGCTGCATACGCTCAGTTCCATGTTTCCTAACCTCGGCGCCTTCGTTTCCGCTCTTGAAAATGCTGATGAACTCGCGCGCATCTCGGTGCCGGTTTCTTCGGTTCTAGAGATTACAGAAATCGCCGATCGGGTGAGCAAGTCGCCGTGTCCGCATTTGCCTTCGCACTCGGCACGGATGAACGACCCGCGGTTTCATGGCAAGGGTGGCAAAGCGCTGCTGTTTGAGAATGTTGAAGGCTCGAACATGCCGCTGCTGATTAATGCGTGGGGGTCGTATCGGCGGATGGAGATGGCGCTTGGGTGCAATGAGGCCGGGCCGGGTGCGGCGGCGGGGCACACGCCAGGCGGGTTTGATGCGATTGGCAAGGTTATTGGCGATTTGGTCAAGCCTCAGCCGCCGCGGAGTTTTAGCGAGCTGGTTGCCAAGGCCAAGCAGTTTCTGCCGCTGCTGCGGATACCGCCCAAGCGGGTTTCTGGGCGCGGCGCGTGCCAGGAAGTAGTGCTGAAGGGTGATGAGATTGATTTGACGAAGCTGCCGATTATTCGTTGCTGGCCGCACGATGGGGACTTTGCGGCGCTCGGGTATCCGGCGGAAGTGAACGATGGGATTGCCGGGCTGGGACGCGGGGCGCAGTGGGATGCCCAGAGTCGTGGCAAGTACATCACGCTGGCGGGGATTCACACGATACACGCGGACGATGAACTTGCGGACAAGCCTGCGAGCCACAATATTGGGATGTATCGGGTGCAACTGCTTGGTAAGAATCGAGTGGCAATGCACTGGCACATGCACCATGATGGCGCGCGGCATTGGCGGAGTTGGAAGAAGCTGGGCAAAAAGATGCCGGTGGCCATTGCGCTCGGTGGGCAGTCCATCATGCCGTACGCTGCCACCGCGCCGCTGCCGCCGGGCATTAGCGAGTTGTTGCTGGCGGGGTTCTTGAACAAGAAGGGCATACGGCTGTGCAAGGGCGTGAGCGTGCCGGTGTGGCTGCCCGCGGATTGTGAGTTGGTGCTGGAGGGATATGTGTCAAACGAGGCGGGGTTTATTGATTATGACCCGCGGAACGGAGAGCCGATTGGGCCGGGGGCCGTGTTTGAAGGCCCATTTGGCGACCATACTGGGTTTTACTCGCTGCCGGATCGGTATCCGATTGTTGAGATTACCGCGGTGACGATGCGGCGGAGTGCGATCTATCCGACGACGGTGGTGGGACTGCCGCCGCAGGAGGATTACTACCTTGGCAAGGCGACCGAGCGGATTTTCTTTCCGCTGCTCAAGACGATTATTCACGACATTGAGGATTACGACCTGCCGATGTTTGGGGCGTTTCACAACTGTGCAGCGCTGCAGATTGACAAGAGCTATCCGATGCAGGGCAGGCGGGTGATGCACTCGGTATGGGGCGCCGGGCAGATGGCGTGGACCAAGACGATACTGGTGGTGCCCAAAGCTGTGGATGTGCACGACACGCCAGCGGTGCTGGCACAGCTTGCGAGGTTTTGCCACCCGATTCGTGATGTGGAAACGGTGGTGGGGCCGCTGGACATTTTGGACCACGCCGCGCCGCACCTGGGTGCGGGCACCAAGATTGGCTTTGATGGCACGGTCAAGCGTGAGGGCGAGAGTGTGTACGGCGTGCCGACAGCCCACGCAGCGACGGCCCGGCTTGCTGCCAGCCATGCGATGGAGGACATTGCAAAGTCGATTGCGGGTGTAAAGGAGGCCTCGCTGCCGGAATCATGCGGCGGCGGGTGGTTGTTTGTTGCGTGTGAAAAGCGGCAGGGGGGCGATGGGCGGGCGATTCTGGAGCAGTTTGTGCGACTGTGTATGGAGCGAAGCGACCCGACGCCGCCGTTTGTGGTGCTGGTGAGCGGGAACGTGGATGTACGGAATATTGATGATGCGATGTTTCACTGGTGTGCGCACACCGATGCGGGGCGTGATGCGCTGCGGTATCGCTCAGCAGAGTTTGGCCGCTGCATGTTGCTGTTTGATGCGACGATAAAGATGATGGGCGATGAGCGACTGGGCTGGGCCGTGCGAAGTTGGCCGCCGATTTTGGAGATGGATGCGGGGACGAAGCAGAAGGTAACGGCCCGGTGGAGCCAGTACGGGGTGTGACACCGCCGCGTGATTGGTTTGGGCGTTTATGCTCGAATTCATGGCGGAACGAAGAGATGAACGCGGAGGGCGCGGAGGTGCGGGAAAGGGACGCGGAGGAAGGCATGAACAGGGGTGTTCAAGGCAGTTGCGATGTTTTGCGATCGACGACAAACTTCGCGGCAAACCCCTGGGCAACATTTAGACCAGCTTTTTCCCTGCATTTCTCTGCGTTTCTTGGCTTTTCACTTCAGCGCTGTCCACGTTGCTGTCCGCGTTTATCTCTCCGTTTTACTTTTACATTTCGGCCACCGCAAAACGCACGCAACCCCCGGAGGCTGGGGGTTGCGTGAAGTGGAGTTGGGTTGTGTGGCTGGTGGCGGGAGTTACTCTGGCTTGCCGGAGGAGGCATCGTAAATCCAAGACTCACCGGCGCGGGTGAAGTCGAGGACTTCGCCATCACGGAAGAACAGTTTGAGTTCACGGGCGGCGGCCTCGGGGCTGTCGGAACCGTGGATGAGGTTGAAGCTGTTGGAGACGCCGAAATCACCACGGATGGTGCCGCCGGCGGCTTTGGAGCCGAAGGTGGCGCCCATCATGGCGCGGGCGATGGTGATGGCACCGATGCCGCGGATGGCCATGACCAGCACGGGGGAGCTGGTCATGAATCGCACGAGGCCGGGATAAAACGGACGGGCCTGGTGGGCCTCGTAGTGGGTGGCGGCCAGCTCGGGGCTGATCTTCATGAGCTTTGTGCCCACGATTTGGAGGCCCTTTTCCTCAAAGCGGGTGATGATGCGGCCCATGAGGCCACGCTGAACGGCGTCTGGTTTCAGGATAATGAGAGTCGTTTCCATAGGGGGCAAGGGTAGGAGACCGGGAAGCCGGATTCTGTGAGCTTCGTGTGAGGAGAAGGCTATATTGGACCTTCACGAGTGCTGTTGGCCGCCGCGATTCCGCGGCGGCAGGCCTTTTTCCGTCTTTGTTGCCCGTCTCTTCGGCGATTCGTCTAAAACCCGACCCTTCCTCGCAGAATTGACTCAAAGGACCCCCGCGCATGATCAATCCCAGCGGCCCGGACTCCCCCAAGTTCATCACCCCGCCCGGCGGCGAGTTTCTTGGCCATCCCAAGGGACTTTTCCTTCTGTTCTTAGTTGAGATGTGGGAGCGGTTTAGCTATTACGGGATGCGCGGGTTGCTGGTGCTGTACATGACGGCCGCGATTGCGGCCCACCAGCTTTCCTCAGGCAGTTACAGCAACACGCTGCAGTTGGAGCAGACTGTCCAGCCGGCGGCGGCAGCTGCGGGCCAGCCCGGTGCTGCACCTGAGGCAGTTGCTGCGACAACGCGGCTGGCGATACCGCTGACGGTGAACGTGGGCAGCCCGAATGCACCGGCCACTGTGCCTGTGGTGAGCGGCGAAGCAGGGTCGCTGAAGATTCAGCGATTGGCCAAGACAAAGACTGTGGACCCGACGGACCCACAGAAGGTACTGTGGGAGCCGGTCGATAGCGGGCTTGTGCCGCTGAGCTTTGCGGTGCAGGAAGGCAAGCCGTTTGATCGTGAAAGTGTGCGGTTTCGGATCACGAACCCGACCGACCAGCCGGTGCGGCTGACGATGAAGCTGCTGCGGCCATTTTCTGCCGAACAGCAGGCCGAGCGGGTGGCAGCGGCCGTGAAGGCTGACCCGAAGCTGGCGGCGGAGGACATCAAAAAGCTCGAGGAAGAGGCACGCACAGCCAACAACCCAAATTATAAGGTGTTCTTCACGCTCAATGACAGCCCGGGTGTTGTCTCGACGACGATTGTGCCCGATGCGAAGCGGAGAGCGGAGAATCCGCCGTATGACCTTGACATTGATCTGAACCGGGTTGACAGCGGCCGGTCATGGATTCGCAGCGATGCCAGTACGCTTTATGGCTGGTACACGGGCATGGCGTATCTGCTTCCGATTCTGGGTGGCCTGATCGCTGACAGGCTTTTGGGCACGCACCGCTCGATGATCGTGGGTGGATTGCTGATTGCAACAGGCCACATTGTCCTGGGAATTTCGGGCATTGGCACGATGGCGCTTTCTGACAGCGGCATGACGGTGTTTGTGTTTGGCTTGGCGCTGATTACTATCGGAACGGGGCACTTCAAACCGTCGGTCTCGGTGATGGTGGGGCAGCTGTATCCGCTGGGTGATCCGCGGCGTGAGTCGGCCTTCAGCATCTTTTACATGGGCATCAACCTTGGGTCGTTCCTGTGTAATCTGGTGTGCGGCTATTTGGCAGTTCGGTTTGGGTGGCACTACGGCTTTGGTGCGGCGGCGATTGGCATGATCATCGGCCTGAGCACCTACATCGTGGCGCGGCCGAAGCTGATGGGCATCATCGGGAATCCCTCGGGCGAGCACGGCAATAAGGCTGTGCTGTTCGTGCCGATTGGGATCTTGGCCGCCGCGGGGGTGGCGCTCGCGTATCACCAAGGCATACTTGGCGTGTTTGACTCGGTGGTGAGCCAGCCGGCGGTCTTTGGAACGATTGCGGTCGCGGCAGTGGGGTATGCGATCTGGTTCATCGCCAAGCAGGCGCCGACGGATCGCGGACCGGTAGCGACGATCTTTATCTACATGCTGTTTAATGCGTTGTTCTGGCTGGCCTTTGAGCAGGCCGGTAATACTCTGAACTCGTTTACCGAGGAGCAGACGATTCGCACGGTGCCGGTCATCGGCGGGGATATCCCGACGGCGTTCTTCCAGTCGGTCAACCCGCTGCTGATTATTTTGTTCGCCCCGATTGCGGGTGTGTTCTGGGCATCAATGGCTCGCAAGAAGGTGTTTATCGCACAGCCGTTTAAGATTGGTCTGGGTTTGATATTTGTTGGTTTGGGGTACGTGGTGATGGTGATGGCGGCGATGCGGCTGAATCTGGGTATTCCCAAGGTGAGTATGGTTTACATCACCGGAACGTATTTCCTGCACACCGTTGGTGAGATCATTCTCTCGCCTACGGGGTTGTCGTACGTGGCCAAGACTGCGCCGCAGCGAAGCATGTCAACGCTGATGGGTATTTGGTTTATCAGTTCGTTTATCGCTGGCCTGGCAGCCGGCAAGGTCGGAGAACTGGTGGACCCGATTATTGAAGGGAAAATCACGCTGCCTTGGAATAGTTGGTTCGGCGGCGCTGCTGACTTCTACTTCCTCTTCGTACTCACCAGCGTTGGTGCGGGCGTGCTGATTATCGGCCTGGGTTACTTCCTTTCTAAGTTGCAGCGCAATCCGGGTGATTGATTCCGGCGATGAACTGTGGGTTGGGCTTGAAATCAGGATTGTTCTAGGACCGGCCGCCCGTCTCGGGCGGCCGGTTTGTTTCCCAGCTTGCCCATGCAGCGAGGCCGACGCGGCGGCGGCGGCGATTGTGGCCGTGAAGCTGGCCACTGCGGTTGCTGAATTGCATTCTTGATTCATGCACGTCGTCCTTGGCCCGTTTGCTTGCCGAGTGTCAAGCTTCCGGTTCCGTCAAGGGGCACGTGCTTCCAGGAATGTACTTCAAATGAAAATTTCTACTCCCGCAACCATTGCTGCTTCGGCCCTCGCGCTGATGCTGGCGGCCGGTGCCGCAAACGCCCAGACCATTTCGGCCACGGTGACTGCCGACAATCACTACGCGTTTTATACCTCTGATGAGAACGGCGCGTTTACCTATGTCGGCGGCAATGAGCTTGGCAGTGGTGGCAGCCCGGGCAATTACAACTGGTCGCTGCCGGAAACCTGGAACATCACCACAACACCCACGCACCTGTATATCGCCGCGTGGTCGGACAACGCCACGGCTCAGGGTCTGCTCGCTCAGATTACCTACGGCGCTGAAACATACCACAGCGGCAACGCGGCGTGGGAGGTGTACCGATCAAACGCTGATCGCAACGATGGTGACCCGCACCCCACGGCCTTTGAGGTGAACACGTGGGTGAATGCCGCCACAACTGGTGAGCAGTGGGAGGCTCCGTTTGTTGGGGGCAACAACGGCTCGTACGGTCCGTGGGGCCTGGTGCCCGGGGTTACGACCGATGCTCGATGGATGTGGGCGGGCAATCCGAATCTGGCTGACCCGATGACCTCCGGCTCTGGCTACGGCGAGACGCTCGTATTTCGTATAGCCGTGCCGACTCCAGGTGCCGCGGCGGTGCTTGGGCTCGGCAGCCTTCTCGCCTTCCGCCGCAAGCGCTGATCCAAACCCAATCTTTCGTGATATTCCAAGCGGCACGCAGACAAGCTCTGCGTGCCGCTCTTGTTTTGGGTTCAGATAAACAGGTCGTACCCGCGCTCGAGCAAGCCGCGTTTGCTCACAGCGGCGGTTGGCACCAGAGCCTTTACGGCTTTGTCGATGGTGCGTTTGATGTCGGCCAAGATGGCCACATCGGTGGCTTTGTTGCCGGGGACCATGAGGTAGTGGAACGTGCGGGCCATGCCGCAGTTGGCGACAAAGTCGGGGATGATGGCGAACTGCTTGTCGGCGATGCGCTGGAGGGTGAGCATGTGGGCGACAAGGTCATTGAGCGGGGCGATGTGGCCGGAGGCATCGGGCGGGGGCACGGCGAAGGGGTTGTTGCTGCCGCACGAGAGAACGGTGACGCCGGAGGCTGCAAGCAGCTCTATCGTGCGGGCGGTGATGCTGTGGGAGAGTGCTGCTGGCACAAATGCATCGGCCTTGACGGCATAGAGAGCTTCGGCTTGGACATCTTCGCGGACTATGGAATCAGTGGTGGGTGATGGCAGCGAGGTGCCTTCGCGAAGGGCGAGGAGCTTTAAGACATCCAGGCCGTCAGAATCGACAGCGATGCGCAGGCCGCGACGGTCTTTGCCGCCGCCTGCTGAGGAGACCGCGACAATTTTCGCGCCCATTTGGTGCAGGTAGTACGCGGTGAAACCACCGACGGCGCCGAAGCCCTCGATGATCACTCGTTTTCCGAGCAGTGTCTCGCCGCGGGCTTTGTAACAGGCCGCGAGTGAGCAGACCACGCCCCAGCCGGTGGCAACATCGGCGATGGTCCAGTGTTCGGCGAGTTGGAGGTTTTCCAGGTCAACCTCTGCCAGGACGCCGACGTTGAGCTGCTTCATGCTCTTGCTGAACTGTGCGGGTGTGAACTTGGTGAAGTGGCCGCGGACGATGCCTTCCTGCGGGTGGTGGAGGGCAATGGTTTTGCGGGTGATGGGGATGACATCGGCGCGTTCATCGACTCCGACATCGCCGCCGGTGCCGTAGCAGGATTTGAGAAGGGGGGCAACGTGCTTGAACCAGCGTTGCAGGACATCGGTCTTGATCTTGTGTACATCGCGGGTGAAGGCGGGTGTGCCGTGCTTTAGGCCCTGGCCCATGGCATAGGCGGCGGGGTTGAAATCGATCACGGATTTGCCGCCGCCGATGGCGGGGCCGCACACGTTGAACTTGACCTGCATTGTCTTGGCTAGGAACACGGCCTCATCACGGGTGCCGCCAGCGCGCATGCGGGTGCCGCCGCCCGCTGCGCCGCCTTTGAGCTCATTGATGGCGACCCAGCCCTTGGCGGGGGTGAGGTGGTCGTTCCATTCAAGAACAAGCGCTGGTGCGGCGGAGAAGAAACGCTCGTAACGAGCGAAGCCGGAGATGGCGGGGGCGGAGCGGGCAGCAGCGGTGCGTTTGGCCATGGGGGAGAGGATACGGAACCTGCCGCCTCAAAAACAAACCCACCCCGCGGAACCGGCTGTGTGGCCGGTGCAAGTCGGGGCGGAGGGGAGACGGACTGGTTATGAGCGGCTTGGTGCTATGGGATGCCCGGTGAGCAGGAAACGCTGCACAGCTGGCAACAAGCTATCAAGGCATGTTTGGCGAAAAAGCCGGATGGCCCGCGGGAGATTACTTCCCTGCGGGAGATTACTTCCCTGCCGGAGATTACTTCTTGGGTATGCGGGTCTTGGGGATGCCCAGCGCGGCGCCCTTGTCTTTATCGAGCTTTTTCTCGCTGATCATCTTGGCGATGCGCTCGGGGCGAGTCATGACGGAACGGATTGTGGCGTTGCCGCCGGTGACTTTGAGTGAACGATCGATGCTCATAAGTATGATCCTAAGAAAGTTGGGTGGGAGTATAGACGGGGGCGGCCGGGCCGCCACATTGCCAAATGGTCAAATTGCCAAATGGCCAAAGAAAGCCAGAAGGTGGCTCCGGGGGTCGGCGGAGTGGGAGGCGGGTTGCTCAGGGCCCTTTGGCGGTTCAGGAAGTACATTATTCGCCGTTGGCGAGCGGGGCAAGGGCAATGCCCTATCAAAAACCTATTGTCCACCCGGCTGGCGGTGGGGATTATGATGCATGAGAAGATTGACGGCCCGGCCGACCATACCCGGCTTTTGGACCGCCAACGCAGCAGTACACCTCTGACTTTTTGGGCAAACCCATGACCACACTTTCTCCCGCCGTCAAAGCGTCCAGCAACACCGATCCGCTGATGCTGATAGATGTTGATCACGTTCGGTTTTATGTGGGCAATGCCAAGCAGGCGGCGATGTACTACGCCCACTGCTTTGGCTTTCAGATTGAGCAGGTGCAGGACCTGACGACCGGTGCCCGCGATGCGGCGACGTATTTGTTGACGCAGGGAAACATTCGATTTTTGCTGACGACGGGACTGTCAAGCGAGCACCCGGCCAGCCATGATGTGATGCTGTACGGCGACGGTGTGAAGGACGTGGCGTTTACGGTTTTTGACGCGACGAAGGCTTATGAGCGGGCGATTCGCAACGGTGCGGTGAGCGCGTATGAGCCGCGGACGCTTAGCGATGCCACGGGATCGGTGACGATGGCGGGAATTAAGACCTATGGCCGTGCCCAGCACAGCTTTGTTTCGCGGACGGGCGGATACGACCTGGTGAAACTGAAAGAGGGCGGGACCTTCGCGCCGGGCTTCCGCAAGATGGAGCCGCTGGCGATTAACAAGTACAACATCGAGCACCCGTGCGGGCTGAAGTTTGTGGATCACTTGGTGGGCAATGTTGAACTTGGCAAGATGAATTACTGGGTGAAGTGGTACGAAAGCGTGCTTGAGTTTGTGATGTTCAAGCACTTTGATGATGCGGATATCTCGACGGAATACTCGGCTTTGATGTCGAAGGTGATGGCATCGGGCAACAATTTGATCAAAATGCCGATTAACGAGCCGGCCGAGGGCAAGAAGAAGAGCCAGATTGAAGAGTACCTGGACTGGCACAAGAACACACCGGGTGTGCAGCACTTGGCGCTGCGAACGGATGATGAGCTGCACAGCATTGCTGAGCTGCGTCGCAGGAACGTTGAGTTTCTGACGTTGCCGGATGCCTATTACGACTTGGTGTGGGACCGGGTTGACAAGATGCTGACGGAAAACGGCCACAAACCGGTGCGTGAGGACCACGAGGCGATTAAGAAGCTGGGCATTCTGGTGGATGCGGATGATGAGGGATACCTGCTGCAGTTGTTTACCAAACCGCTGCAGGACAGGCCGACGCTGTTCTTTGAGATCATCTGTCGCCGGGGTAGCCAGTCGTTTGGCAAGGGCAACTTCAAGGCTCTGTTTGAGGCCCTGGAGTTGGAGCAGGACCGGCGAGGAAATCTGTAAATTTGTAAATTGAAGGGCCGCGAGCACGCAGAAATTGCGGACTTTGTGCCCTTGCGCAGCTACCGTTGGCCCCATGAGCCAGAACCGCGGGCAAGGAAGCCAGCCGCGAGTTCGTGCCGCCCCCAAGCTGCACGGCGATGATTATTTTACGCTCTCACGTCGGCCACTGCACATCTTGGTGGTACTGCTGCCGCTGGTACTGGTGTACGAGGTGCTGAGTTTGCAGTATCTGGTGCAGCGCTCGACCGGGACGCAGCAGGTGATCAAGGCGGAGAACCTAGTTGGGCAGGTGTTTGATATCTTCGGCGTCACAGGGCTGCTGGTACCTGGGCTGGCAATGCTGACCGTGCTGCTGGTGTGGCACCTGATTAGCAAGGACCGATGGAACATTCGTGTGGGCGTGCTGGTGGGGATGTTTGTTGAGGCGCTTGTGTGGGCGCTGCCGCTGCTGGTGCTTAGTGCGTTGGTGCAGCGGGCCCAGAAGCAACTGCTGGGCAGTGCAGCAGGGCAGCACATGATGGAAGCGGCTGCGAATGCGGCGGCGGCGGGTGCGGATCTGCACAGCCTCTCATGGCAGGCCCGGGTCAGCATTTCGCTGGGCGCTGGGTTGTATGAGGAGCTGGTGTTCCGGCTGATCGGCATCGCAGCGCTGCACCTGCTGTTTCGGGATATTTTGCGGTGGAATGAGCGGCTGTGTGATGTTCTGGCCGTGCTGGGTTCCGCGATTGCTTTCGCGTTTTACCACGATGTTTTTAGCGGCGGTGCGGTGCCGGGTGCCCTGAACTGGGGCGCGCTGTCATTTTACTTTTTGGCGGGACTGTACTTTGCGATCCTGTACCTTGGCCGCGGGTTTGGCGTGGTGGTGCTGTGCCACGCCGCGTATGACATGATTGTCTTGCTCGGCAAGTGGTGAGGGGCGGCGGGGGGGTACCAAATGGTCAAATGGTTAAATGGTCAGATGGTCAAATGGTCAAATGAGGCTTGTGAACAAACCCACCTTCGAAAGAAAAAGCGTCGTTTCTGCATCCCAATGAGGCTCAAAATCGCGTCGCCCCCCCATTGTTCACAAGCCTCAAATGGTCAAATGGTCAAATGGTCAAATTTTGAGGGCGTTCAATTGGATGAAAGATGGGCTGGCGGCGGGGCGGGCTTATTTTTCGTGCAGGACCAGTGTGCCTGCCTGTGCTTCGCCGCGGGATATTGCGGCGAGGCCTTCTCGGTACAGGGTCGTAAAGACATCGGCTCCGAAGGCGGCTTGCAGTTCGTTTAAGTGTTCGCTGGCCAGCTTGGTGTTGCCGGCGACGTAGGCATCTACCAGCAGGGTGCAGGCCGTGACCCAGGCGGCGGTTTGGTCGCCCTTGGGGCGAAGGGTGCCGACGAGTTCCCAGAGTTCAACAGCCTCCAGCTTGCCTTTGACGTTGATGCGCCCGATGGGGCGCCAGAGCCAAGAGGCGATGTCGGCCGGAGCACCGGCCATTGCCTCTGCACGGGTGGCGGCGGTGGTGAGGATGCGCGAGCCAAAGGCTTTGTTAGCGCCCTCGAGGCGTGACGCGAGGTTGGCGGTGTCTCCCAGCACGGTGTAGCTTGAGTTGCGTGGCGGGTTGCCGAAGTCGCCAACCATGACCTCGCCGGTGGCTAGGCCAACGCGCATGCCAAGTTCGAGGCCTTCGCCAAAGGCACCTTGGCTGTTGAGCTGGTCGAGCTTTTCAATCATGGCAAGGCCGGCGCGGCAGCAGAGTTCGGCGTGGCGTTCTGTTTCAACGGGTGCACCCCAGAACGCGACAATGGCATCGCCGATGTACTTGTCGAGCGTTCCTTCGTAATTCTGGAGGGTTTCGGTCATCGGCCCCAGATACAGACGCAGCACCTCGGCGGTTCGCTGACTGCCCAGTCGCTCGGCGATGGTGGTGAAGCCAGCGATGTCGGTAAAGAGAATTGAAAGCTCGCGGCGCTGGGGCTGCATGCTGTCAAGATCAGGGTTGTTGACCAGAATATCAACGACTTTGGGTGAAACGTAGCTTTTGAAGCGTTCCTCAGTCTTGCGGCGGGTGCGCTGCTCTGTAAACAATCGGTGCAGTAGCACCGCGACAGAGCTGCCGATGCCGGCCATGCCCGGCCCGGCGATGGCGACGATGGTGCGCTGCTGGTCCCACAGCAATGAACCGGCTACCAGCGACCAGATTGCCACGATGCCGATGGTGGTGAGCGGCGCGCCGATCACGCCCATTCGCACAGCGACAAACGTGCTGAGCACACCGAGGGCGAGGGTGGCCAGAATGTCGAGCCAGATCGGGCCGATGGTGCGCTGGAAATCCAGCAGCACGGCGTTGGCGGTTGCCATGTGCAGGTGCACGCCCGGGGTCTTGGGGCTGATACTGGTTGGCACAAAGTCAGCGATTGTGCCGGTGGCGGTGAAGCCGATGAACGCGATCTTGCCGCCGAGACGTTCTTTGAGTACGTTGCTGAGCTGCTGGATTTGGTCGCGCTGGCGATCTGCGGTTTTGAGTTTGTCGGGCAGGTCCGCGGCCTCGGAAAAGGCGCGGATGATCGCCTGATCGGCCGGAGCCAGCTTGTCGATTGTGGTTCCATCGAGCTGCAGTTCCTTCCACAACTCAAACTCTGACTTGACCTTTTCCAGCAGGAGCGTGCTTGCGGGCAAATTGCCGGACTCGATGGCGTCCAGCAGAAGCGTGCGATCTTCAGGGCTTAGCACGCGTGGGTTTTCGCTGCAATATACCGCCTGTGCCAGCGCCTTGGCCTTGGCCCGGTTTTGCTTCAGGGTCTCCCGCAGCACGCCAAGGCGGTACACGCTGCCGATGGAAACCTCGGCAGGCTTGGAGCTGACCAGATCAAAGAACTGCCACTGCCAATCGGTGTCAACTCGCTGGCCAGCTCCCGCGGTGATGATGCCGCGAGGCCAAGTGACCATGACCAGCCCGCCGCGGCGAGCGCCTTCAAGGTTTCCGGAAAGTTCTGCCCGATGGGTGACGATGCGGTGCGGCGGGCCGTCGCCCAGATCTGCCAAGATAGATGACCCGTCAACGGTCAGCGAAGAGGCGGTCTTGTTGTGCAGCCGAAGTGCCGCCGCCAGGCCCAGCGTGGGCCAGAGACGGCGTTCAGCCTCGACGGCGATGGGGATTCGCCGGACAACACCGCCACCGGCGTCGTAAGAATTGACAGTCACGTTCGCCGTCATGACGGCGGCATCGGCGATGGGCAGCACGGGGGTGCTGGCCTCTTTTGAGAGCGGGGGCTGGAACTGCTTGGTTGGTTGGTCGGCGGCGGGATCAAAGGAACTGACACTGGTGAGCTTGCGAAGCGCGACGGCCCGCCGCAGGTACGAGCGGACTCGGGCTTTCATCGCAAAGAGCGCATCATCATCGGTCCGGGCTTCAGGAACGGTGAGCGCAACGACGGTGATGGCCTGTTCCATGGCCTCATCATCATTCCAGCGGGAGACTAGATCGGGGTGCTCTTCAACGTACTTTCTGGCGCGGTCATCGAGCGATGCTCCCTTTGCGGCCTCGACATTGAAGCGAAAGTTCGTGGGGGCGATGACATTGCCGTGACGCTTCATGGCGGCGGCAAGATTGTCGTCGGGAGTGGGCATCTCGCGCGACTGTGCATCGGGCGTAGCGGCGCTTGCAGCGCCAAAGTTGGTCGTGAGGTCAGCAGAATTATCGGATCGCTGCTCATCATCAAGCAGTAAGTCAAGCGCGACGACGGAGGTGCCAAGGGTTGCGAGTTCATCGATCACCATCGCGAGTTTGTCGCGGGACCAGGGCCATCGGCCCACGCGTTCGATGGCGGCATCATCGATGGCGACCAGTGCAATCTTATCTGAGGGTGGGGGGGAGGTACGGTCAAACCAGGCGGCCCGCCAGTCGATCGTGCGGAGTTCAAGCGGGCTGAGCAGCCCCAGCAGCATGAGCAGGCACGCTAGCGAGGCCGCGAGCATGCCGATGGTCCACTGGCGCTGGGCCGTGACGGTGCCCATGCGGGACTTGGTGCGCGGGGTGCCCGCCTTGGGCGATTTTGATGATTGAGAACGAGCGGCCTTGCCTGCTTTGACTGCCGTGGCGGCGGGCTGGGTTGGCGTTGGGGCATCGTTCATTGTGGGCCGGATCGTTGCCTTTGCTGAGCCGTCAAAGCGTGGCGTTTGGATGCAGGATCGAGACGTGGTGCGGGGTTGACCACTTGGCTAGACGGCGGAAACTGGGTCGCAGTCTTATATTTCGCGCAGTCCCGGCCATTAGGTGAGTGGGCCCGCTGTGTGCTTCAGATCACTCCCCGGTTTTGCGGAGTTCCCGCATTTTTTCAAGGATTGCGTTATCGCGGGCACGGCCCAGAATGCCGACAAATTCCGCGCCGCTCATGGCCTGTCGCTCGCTGCTGTCCTCCGGCATCACGCCCAGGTTCACCAGTTCGCGGACGCTGTACCTCGGAGTCGGTCCTAGGAGCGTGAGCCACACGCCACCCTCAACTCGCAGCATTCGCACGAGGCATTCGGCGACGAGGCCCTTTTGAGCGACAAAGTCGGGAGGTTGGTTAAAATCCTCATTGAGCCAGCCGCGGGCCTTGGCGGCTTCAACCCGAGAGTCGTACGTGAGGGTGGGATCCTCATCGTCGGCAAGCAGGGTGAGCGCGTGCAGGGCTTCATCATTACTGACCTTGGTCATGTTGGCCAGGTTGTGATAAAAGACCACTTCGGCGGCAGGGTCGGTCCGGTCGTAATTGGTAGCCAATCCATCGGTCACGGTTGAGCGGGCGCAGCCGCCAACTGCAACAACGCAAACGAGGGCGGCGGTGGCAACGCAAGCCCGAGCTGCGGCGACAAGATGTACACAGACAGACGCTGCCGCCAACTGTTTGGCCGCGAGCGGGAGTTTGAAGTAAGTCGGCATGGGCGTGATTGCTGGAGAGGACCAAAGAACAGGTGACATTCAGGTCGCGGTGGCCGATATTAGAAGGACAATACAATGCTAAACAGGGCGAAGTCACGGGCATGGTGGGAGCCGGCGATTGCCTCTCCGGGAAGGAAAATGCCGTATCGTGCAGAGAAGGAAAGGTCAGAGTTGATCCGGTAGTTCAGGAACAAGTCGACCTCACCGCCAAGAAATTTGGACTGGTTGGTCAGTTCATCAATGGGTGCGGCTGCCGAGATCTTTGAGAATATGAAGCCGTCTATGCCGACTTGGATCGCGGAAATCGGGCCCAAATCGGGGAAGGGCTCGCAGCTATAGCCAAGCCGGGTGGACCACAGGTTGTTCAGGCTACCGCCAAAGGCCAGGCCTGTGTTGGCAAAGCCCAGTGTGTTGAAGGCGTGGTCGGTCGTGCCGGGGGCGTTGCCGCCGACGGTGTCGGTTGAGGACAGCCGGTCATCATCACCCGTGCCCGCGAGGAATTCAAGCTCGATCCGAGAGCGGGTGGCATCACGCAAGAGGTACGCAAACTGGGCCCGGGTGGCGCCAGCCTTGACATCTTCCCGAGTTTGTGTGCCGCGAAGCGGGTCGCTGTAGTTGGTGCCAAGCTGGGCGACTGCTTCGAAGAGAACCTGAAGATCATCGCCGATGGTGAGGTTTGTTCCAAGCCCCAGAAAGTTGCTTGCGTGGTCAAACTTGGCATCGGTAAAGACGATCGGAGCACGCGACTCGGTACGGTTGTAGTTGTCGCCGCTGTAGAGGTAAAAGGCGTAGTACTCGTTGGCGGCGGCGTCCTTGGCAACCACGCGGGCACCGAAATAGGTCCGGCGGGTTTTTTCGTCGTAATCGACGCGGCTGGCATCAAAATCAACCGTGTGGTCAGGGGTGATGCCGGCAAGGCCCTCTATGCGGAGGTTCTTGCTGAGCTCCAGAGTTGGGCGGGCGGCGTACAGAGTCTCGGAGAGGGCAAGGCCTGCGCCCCAGTCAATAAACTGGCGACCAACTCGGATGTTGAAGTTGCCGTCTATAGGCGGGGCATTACCGGCGGCAAGAGCGTTGCGCAGGTCAAACTCGTACCAGTATCGGTCCGGGATCGGCTCGGCCAGCCGGTCTCCCCGTCCGTCAAAGCTGTCACCTTCAGAGAACGCCCGGTAGGCGAAGGTGGCTCTGGCAAACGCTGTGTGCGCACCGTTTATGCTGCCACGGGCGTACAGCGTGGCGGTTGATTGCAGCAGCGTGCGGCTGTTGGCGTCCTGATCCTTGAGAAACACGGATTGAAACGACAGATTGCCACCGACATCGAAGAACGAGAGTTCATCAAGGGTGAGCGAAGGATCGGGTCGGAAGCGCGAGAGCGCAGTCTCGGCAACGCGCAGCTGCCGATCGATCCGTCGCTGGTCTACTTCTTGGCCAAACGCCGCGCCGGCAACGCTCAAAACCGCCGCCACAGCCAATGCCGCTTTGAGTACAGGTGGTTTCATACCGCCGAAGATATGCGTTTGACGGGCGGAGGGACAGTGGAAAGATAAAAGTGAGCCGACGAGAGGAAAACTGGAGGGAGCGAAATTTGATCCGGGCGACGGTGTGTGGGCGCGTAATTTCTAGAAATTTGATGCGGGAGCGGATTGGGACGGGATGGGACGGGATGGGATGGGAGCGGACAGAAGGGGCGAGCGGGGTTCGTCATTGCCCGACGGGCTGTGTCAATTGCGGTAAGTCGTCCCTCCCCGGCTGCGATTCAGGCGGTTTGCAGGGGCACGCCGTCGGTTGCCGCCGGCACGATTCGGGGCAGCACCAGCCGCATGACGGCCACGGCCACGCACGCGCCAGCGAGAACATCAGTCAGGTAGTGGGCATCAAAGATGAGCCGGCAGAGGCCGACGGTAATCGCCAGCCCCCACACGACGGGAGCGATCTTTGGGTACATTCGGGCGAGGATGGCAGCGCACAAGACGGCGAAGGCGGTGTGGCTGGACGGCATGGACCAGAGGTCGCTGACGCCGCTCTTGCCGATTTGCAGCGGACTGAGCAGCTCAATGGTGCCGGACTTGTTCGTCCACGGGTACTTGCCCAGCGGGCCGAGAAACAGCAGGGGGTCGTACGGATCCACCAGCCGCGGCCTGACCCGGCCGATGAGCATCTTCATACCGGTGACGACGATGCCGAGTACCAAAGCGGAGACCGCCCACGCCATGAGCCAGCGCCGCCGGGCCGGATCAAGCAGAAAAATGATCAGGCCGATGAGCACACTGAAGGTGCCCTGACCAAACTGCTGGACCGCCTCAAGTTCGCGGCGAACATCTCCGCGGAGAATGCCGCTGACTTTGATTTGGTCCAGCGCTCCATCAAAGCGTGCCAGCAGAAGCACGAGCACCAGGCCGAGGGCGAGCGGAAACCACCAGGTGGCCAGCAGGGAGCGAAGAAACGTTTGTGGTGTTTGGTTGCTCCCACCAAGAGTGTGGCCATAATCGACCCCGTGCTGCTTGCCCGCCGTAATCTCGCTGGAATCGGAAACGCCCATTGGTGTTCTACTTGGAAGGCCGGTGTGCTGCTTGTGGTCCTGTGCGCGGCAGTGTACGTCCCCGGCTTGGCCTCGCTGCAGCCGGTTGATCGTGACGAGTGCCGATTTGCCCAATCCAGCCGGCAGATGTTTGAGTCCCTGACGTTAGAGCCGGTGAGCGCGACCGCTTCCGGTGCAACCGGTGATTCGCTGCCGGTTCGCGATCCGGACTTGCACCGGGACAGGCACCCGGAACTGCACTCTGGTGGGATGGCGATTCCGATGTATGGAGCTACGCCGAGGCTGAACAAGCCACCGCTGACGTACTGGCTGCAGGTGTGCAGCGCATGGCTGCTGACCGGGGGCGATGCTTCTGGCGATGCAATGTGGATGTACCGTGTCCCCTCTGCCCTGTGCGCGATGCTGAGCGTGCTGGCCCTGTGGCGAATGGGTATGGGAATGTTTGATCCGCGGGTGGCGGTGATGGGGGCCGCCCTGCTGGCGGTGAGCCCGATCGTGGTCTGGGATGCCCATCAGGCGAGGTCAGACCAGCTTTTACTGCTGACGGTGACGGTGGCGCAACTTGCGCTTTGGCGAGTGTGGACGGCGGTGCCGCAGCACGCGCATTGGCAGAGCTTTAGGGTCCGGTGGTTTCTGCCCGCTCTGTTTTGGGCGGCGATAGCGGCCGGCGTGCTGGCCAAGGGCCCAATGGCACCGATGGTGGTAGGACTAACGATTGTGTTCCTGGGGTGGTTTGGCCGGGATTGGTCGCCGCTAAAGCGGCTGTATTGGCCGGTTGGTCTGCTGTTTGTGGCGTGCGTGGTGGGGGCTTGGGCCGGAGTGGTTGTGCAGCACTTTGGGCTGGCCAACTACCTAGAAATCTTGAATCGCGAGGTGCTGCTGCGGGCGACTGTGGGAAGTGTGGAGGGGCACTTTGCCCCGCCCGGCACCCACACCGTGCTGCTGGCGGTGCTGATGTGGCCCGGGAGCTTGCTGACGGCCTGGGGTGTGGTGCGAGCGGTGAAAATAGGGCTGCCCCGTCGGGAGCGGGCCAATGTGACGGGGTCTGTCTCGGGCTGGATTGTGCGCACAGTCTTTGACCGGAGAAAGGGCAAACGGGGCGAGTTTTACTGCCTGGCCTGGCTGCTGCCGGGGTGGATTGCCTTTGAACTGATGACCAGCAAGCTGCCGCACTACACGATGCCGATGTATCCGGCCGCAGCGCTGCTTTCGGCCAGAGCGGTGTTTGCGGCCGGAGCGATGCTGCGTCGGGGTGACCGCTCGATGATTACGCGGCTGGGACTGGTGGTGTGGCACGCAATCGGGTTAGCGCCGCTGGGCTGCTTTGGGGTGATGGTGGTACTGCTGGGACGGGGATTTGTTTCGGCCGAGCAAACGGTGGTATTCGGGATCTTGGCGGCGTTGTCCGCGGCGATTGGCATCGCGGCAACGCGCAGTGTGTGGCGGGGGCGGGTGGTGCGCGGGCAGGTTGTTTCTATCGGGGCTGCGGTAGTGGGTTTGGGTGCGACGATGCACCTGTTTGCACCGGCAATAGCGCCCGGTCAGGGCACCGCGCGGCTGATGGCGGCGGTTGAGGCGATTGAGGAATACCAGGCTCGGCCGATTGCGTCGCTCTATGGAGAGGACTCCGTCGTGTTCTGGACCCGTGGCCGCGTGGCGCGGATTGATGAGGGCAAGCTCCCGCTGTGGTTGGAGGCCAACCCAACGGGGATTGTGATTGTGCCGGAGGAGCTGCGTACCGCGATGTTTGCCAAAGGGTTTGTTGCTGGCGAAGCTGTGGATGTATCGCTGCCCGCACCGCTGGGGAAGCCGAAGCGACTTATTGCCGCGGCCGTGATGATTGCAACGGACGGAAAGAAGTGAGGATATTTGGTGATCGCACGGCGGCAGCGCCGCTTACCGTGGTGATTCGGATGAAACGCGACTGACACGATGACTTCACTGCCAAACCCAAACACAAGTTCGCACAATGAGCCGCCACCGGGCCCTTCTGGGCTGCTGGTGATTGATAAGCCGCACGGACCGACATCGATGGATGTATGCCGCGTGGTGAAGCGGAGGTTGATCATCGCCGGTGCGCACAAGAAGGTGAAGGTGGGACACGGCGGAACGCTGGACCCGCTGGCGACGGGGATACTGGTGGTCATGGTCGGGCGGGCGACTAAAATGTGTGATGCGGTGATGGCTGATACAAAGGTGTACCTGGCAGATGTGGACTTGTCGGCATTCTCGACGACGGATGATGCTGAGGGTGAGCGAACCGAGATAGTGCCCGAAGTTGTGCCGACGATTGAGCAAATCAGGCTGGCATGCGAGCGGTTTGTGGGAGAGATCCAGCAGGTGCCGCCGATTTACTCTGCGATTAAGATCTCGGGCCAAGAGGCATACAAGCTCGCTCGCAAGGGACAGGCAGATGATTTGGTGATGGCCCCGCGGACTGTGCGGATCGATTCAATCGTGGTGCACAGCTACAACTGGCCGTTCGCGGTGCTGGAGGTAACCAGCGGCAAGGGCGTATACATTCGCTCGCTTGCGCGGGATTTGGGCAAGGTTCTGGGGACGGGCGGCACGCTGGCCGGGCTTCGGCGGATGCGCATCGGGAAGTTTGATCTGGCGATGTCGCGGACCTTGGATTCGCTGCCAGCCGGGCTGGTGCAGGCGGATTTGTTTGCGATCTAAATCGGTCGGGTATGTATGAGTTGGCGCGGTGGTGGCCACGGACGGAGGATGAAAATGCTGGGAAGCGAGCTTGTTGAAACCGGCGGCTTGACTATGCTTTGAACGTCCGGCCTTTTGTATTTTCTGTCCGCAGTCATCCCGCCATTTAAGGACATGCCATGTCGCGTCGTCGCAATGCCGCTTTGTTGTCTGTGTGCCTGTTGGCCGCAATCGGTATCGCCGGTTGCAGTGGCGGCAGCGCAAAGGTTGAAGCAAACACTGTATCGGTCGGGCAGGAACTTCAGGACTTGGATGCTGCCCGGAACAAGGGATTGATTACAGAGCAGGAATATCAGGACAAGCGCAAGGACATCATGAAGCGCAAATAAATGCGATGCTGGCAGGCTCGGAGTCCCGACTCCGCGTCTTGGCACTGGAGCGGTCTTGGTCGTGGTTGTGGTTGTGGTTGTGATCGTTGATTGGTGGCTGTGGATTCGATCTCTAATGAAGGTTACACGATGAGTTATTCACTTCGGATGGTTGCCGCTTTTTCTGTGCTTTGTTTCGTGACATTGCTTTGCGGGTGTGAGAGCGCTCCAAAGGGATCGGTGTCGGAGGGTGAACTTAAGACGATCCGCGGGATGGCGCAGGGGATCACCCCGGGGCAGAAGAAGGCCGATGTGCTGGCGAAGTACGAGCGTGCCAACGTGGTGCGGCTGTCGTCGACGCAACTCGAAGGTGCGACCATTGAGGAGTGGAAGGCGGAAGCCTTCTTTGATTCAAAGAAGGGTCGCGACCTCAGCGTGCAGTTCCTCTATTTCCGTAACGAGTTGCTCGTTGATGTCAGCGATTCGCGGCTGGATTTCCGCAACGATGCAGCGCTCGCGAAACGGTGGTCTTCCGGCAGCAATTGACGGACCAAGTCCAGTGTGGAGGTTCTGTCAATCCACCAATGAACGCTCCACACAAGTGAATGCTTGAAATTGCGGCGCGGTACGTCAGGATTTCGAAATTGACTGGGATGCTGTGCGACGATACGCTTGCACCGGCAGTCGAAGACTTCGGCCTTGCGATATTAGTCTTTTGACTTTCGTTCTCGGGAACTATGGCGAGTTTTCTGTGGCGATGAGAAACACTTATGACAGCAAAGCAGCAGCACGTCGCGTGGTTACTTATCTCGAGCCTGGCAATAACCGTGACCATGTTGCCAAAGCTAGTGCTAGCCCAAAGCGAATTGCCAGCCGTTCCCGTGCTGGCCGAGGCCGATCGTCTCAGCGATGCGGATCTTGAGGAAATGCTGGCCCCAATTGCGCTGTATCCCGACACGCTTCTGGCCAACACGCTGGCCGCGGCGGTGTTTATTGATGATTTGCGAGCCGCGTTTGCCCTGCAGGCTGCGGGTCAAACGGCCGATGCCGCAACGCGTGACGCTTGGGACCCAACGGTCCAGAGCATTGCGGAGTTTCCGGAGGTCGTCAAGATGCTCGGTGAGCACACCGACTGGGCCGAAGCAATCGGGCAGGCGAACATTTTACAGGGTGCTGATGTGATGCGTGCTGTGCAGTCGCTCCGGGACCGTGCCTGGGCCAACGGTGTCCTGGCCAGCAATGAACAGCAAACGGTTGTGACCGAGGGACCGACTATCATTATTGAGCCCGCCCAGCCGCAGGTTATCTTCGTGCCGCAATACAACCCGCAGGTGGTATTTGTGGAGAGGCCAAGCTCTACATCCGTGGTGACAGCTGGCTTGATCGGCTTTGGTGTTGGTGTGGTGGTGTCCTCGATTTTCTGGAACGGCAATGTGCACTGGGGGTGGGTACATTCACTGCGGGTGGGGTGGGAGGCCTCGCTGGGGTGGGAATAATAATGACATAAACATCAACATCAATAACAACAACTCAAACAACATCAACGTGAATCGACCCGGTCAGGGCGGCCAGCCTTGGCGGCCGAATCCCGATCGCATTCGCCCTTCAGACTGGACGCGCGATGGGCAGCGTCCAGCGTTTAGTGATTTCAAAGGTTCCGGTAGCCCTGATCGCGGAAAGCCTTCTCGGGTACCGGGGCTGGAAGCATCGACCCGGCCAATTGCCTCAACACCGAGGCCGCCCGCGCCAGTTACACGGCCCGGCGTAACGACCCGACCCGCTGCACCGACGGCACGGCCCGCCAACAAACCTTCGTCGCCGGGAAGCGTTGGGAATCGGCCGAATGTTCCGAATACTCGGCCGCAAACTCCCGAGACTCGCCCAAATCCGCCGACCCAGCGCCCGAACGTTCCTGCGGCCCGACCGAACGAACCGGCGCAGCGGCCATCAGTTCCCGCAGCCCGTCCGAACGTTCCTACCAGCCGGCCAAACGCTTCGGCGAACCGTCCAGCGACAACGCCCAGCCGCCCGAATGCCTCTGTTTCCCGACCAGCTCCGCCCCAGAAGTCGCCCTCGCGGCCGAGCGGGTTCAGTCCTGGGTCAAGGCCCGCGGCTCCCGCCGCCAGGCCAATGCCAAGCCCGACTCCGCGAAGCACGCCCTCCCGCTCTCGGCGATAACTCGGTCCTTAACCGGCCAATCTGAAGACTCCGAATCAACCCTGATTGCCGAGTAATACCGCCCCGAAGCTCACGGGGCTGCCGACTGATTCTCGTGCCTTAGCAGCTTGCCCCAGGTACCGAAGGAACACAAATGCTTTTCTTCCGTAATGTTGTTTCACTGTGCCTAGCAGTCGTAGCTCTGGCCTGCTGCGCAGCGCTGGTCTCGTGCGTTAAACAGCCTGCTGAGCCCGGTACTGACGCCTCGGCTGGAGCGAGTCAGCAGCTTTTTGCCACCCCGGAGGATGCGGTTGTGGCGATGATCGATGCCTCCCGGACCGGAAATTTTGAACGGCTCGTGCCCATTTTCGGATCAGCAGTCGCGGACCTTGCGGCCGAGACTAAGGAAAAGACGGAGGGTGACATGCAGCGACTTGCAGCTGCGTACGACCGGGCACACGCACTCTTTGTTGAAGAGGATGGCTCGATCACGCTCCAGGTTGATACGCACAACTGGGAGTTTCCTGCGCCCTTGGTTCAGGTCGCGGGTGGCTGGAGGTTTGATACCGAGGCAGGGATCGTGGAGCTTAAGGCTCGGCGGATGGACAAGAACCAAGAGGATGCGGTTGGAGCGCTGCAGGACTGTGTTGAAGCGCAGGAGCTTTTCCGTGCTATGAACCTCGATGGTGGAACTCCCGCAGCTTTTGCTTCGCGGTTTTTGAGTACCCCCGGAAACCGTGATGGGCTTTGGTGGGCTGATGAGCTTGGATTGCCAATGTCGCCGTTAGGGCCGTCACTAGCCGTCGCGATTGAGGCGGGAGACCTGAAGGCAGATTTTTCCGCGAGGCCGCGGCCTTACTTCGGCTACTACTTCCGGATGCTGCGTGCCGCCGGGCCGGCGGCAGCAGGTGGTGCGATGAACTTTACTGGCCCTGACGGGCGGCAGACACTGGGGTTTGCAGTTGTGGCTTGGCCCGCTGAGTACGGCAAAGATGGCATGAAATCGTTTATCGTCTCTGCCGATGGGCGCGTGTATGAAAAGGATCTCGGATCAACCACATCCGAGTTGGCTCTGGCGATGGTTACGTTTGACCCCGGAGCGGGCTGGGCTGAGCTTCCGATAGGGCAGTAGCGCCGCTGCGCCCTTTGCTTCCGTTCGCACCTGAGATGCCCGATTAGAAAACGTGGTCATCTTCACCGACCGGAACCGAGCCGTTTACAACCCAGTACAACAGGCGGAGACCGCCAGCACCGGTCGGATGATGGCGGGAGCCAAGTCGCCGGAGATCTTTCGCAGATTTGCGAAGAGTCTTTGGCATTCTCTTGGTGTGCATCCAACGATGCAGCATGGCGGCATTTCACACCCATGCATGCATTCTCTCAAGTGGCGACGAAATCATTACCGGTCAGTTGCTGGATACCAACAGCCGCTTTCTGGCCGAACAGCTCACCTCGATGGGCATCAGCGTCGCGGAGTTCGCTGCGGTGCCCGATGAGCTTGACCAGCTTGCCGAGACGATTCTGCGGCTGGGCACCAAAGCGCCGCTGCTGGTGATGTCCGGCGGACTTGGGCCAACCGAAGGCGACCTCACACGCCACGCGCTGGCGAAGGTGATGGGGCAGGAACTGGTGACCGATGAAACGGCCCTGGCCAAGCTCCAATCATGGCTCGCCTCGCGAGGACGAACGATGAACCCGCGCCAGGCCCGGCAGGCGCTGCGGCCGGCCGGAGCGCAGTGCCTAGACAATACCGTGGGCACCGCCCCCGGTTTGTGCGCACAATTGCGAGGAACCCGCAACTTCATGGGCTCATCCTGCGATGTGTTCTGTCTTCCCGGACCGCCCGGTGAGCTGGGAGTGATGTGGAAGCAGCAGGTGCTACCCAAATTAAGGATCGCCCCGGGACGCGTGGTTGCGACGAGACTCTTGCACGTCGTGGGGATACCCGAGGCTGATTTGGTCACCAAGCTGGGAACCTTGATGAACCGCGACCGCGTGCCACTGGTGGGTGTGACGGCATCCCAAGGTATGCTAACCCTGCGAATGCGTTGCCTCGGGCAGGCTGGTGGCAGTGAAGCCGCTGACCTGCTCGATGCCGATGAACGGGAGATTTGTGCCATCGTGGGTGACCACATAGTTGGCAGGGGAGAGCGATCGTTGGTCCACTGCGTGCTCGATGAACTTGTGGCCGCAAGTGAATCGCTCGCAACGGTGGAGAGTTGTACTGGTGGCCTGCTCGGTGCGCTGGTCACGGCCGTGCCCGGATCATCCGCCGCCTTCGCTGGCGGGCTTGTGACTTACAGCAACGAGCTCAAGAGCAAACTTGCCGGGGTTGATGCCGAGCTGATAAACCGCTGTGGAGCCGTCAGCAGCGAGGTTGCAAGCGCTATGGCCACCGGAGGAATGGAGCGGCTGGGCGCGAATCATTGCGTCGCGATTACCGGTGTGGCCGGACCCGATGGCGGTAGCGAACAGAAACCGGTGGGTACGGTGTACATCGCCCACGCGTGGAAGGATAAAACCGGAGAGCAATCGGTGGATGTACGCCGGTTCGTATTCACCGGAAACCGTGAGGACATCCGCCAGCGGGCGGCTCGAACCGGACTTTCGATGGTGCATTTTCAATTGGTCGGGCGGCGTCTTGGGGAACCAAAGCTCTTGTGGCAGATGTAGCGGAAGTTACTTTGCATAGATATGTGCATAGTTGGCGGCAATGCTCCTTTTAAGCCTTACGTCCGGAAAGCATGGCCGCCGCGTCAGGCCAGGGGCCTTCACGTCTTGGCACCGAAGGCGTCGCTTTGCCATCCGTGTCTTTCGCGACCGGGCGTGCGGCCGAACATCCGCGGTACAACTCCTGCACAATTGCATGGGAAGCGATGACTCAGCGAGACTTGGCCGATGTATCATCTCCCCTAAAGCATGTGCAATCTGTTTCTCCCCCCGCCGCCCCGGCCCCTGGCACTAACGGCAACAGGGACACAGGATTGCAGATGTGAAGACACATTTGGCACACCGGGTGCGTGTGTAGCACGGTTAGCTTTTTGCAAGGCAGTGAAATTTATGCAACACGGAAACAACAACGGCAATGGCGACAACGGACACGGCAACGGCGCGAATGCCACGACAGTGAAAATTGATAAACGCACTGCCGCCGAACTTGCAAAGTGGAACTGGCAGCCCCAGCCCGCAGCGTGGAAGCTGATCGGTGAACTGGTCAACCAGTTCCTCGCCCGCAATTCGTGGAGTGAGAAACTGGCCGACCGGATGAAGCACGAAACCGGAACACGGTTCATTGATTGGATCGACCACATCGTCGCCCCAGAGAACACACTCAGTGGCGGCCTGAGCGAGGCGCTGGCGACCAGCGGCTATGAGAAATACAAGGCCCCCGGCGCGGGCAAGGGGCTCACTGGTTACCGCAACGAGAAGGGCATGTTCCCGCCGATTCTGGTGGGCGGCAAGCAACTGCTCATCGCGATTAAGGTTGAATCGGTCATTGAGTTCCTTCAGGCCCATGACCTTGATTTGCACGATGTTATCGAGGGTGAGGCTGGCTCACGCCTTCGAATTGTGCCCGTTGCCCAGGCGAACGGCACCTCGCTTTGCGTGATCGAGCGTCACGGGCTGGCAGGATTTGACTATGACAAATCGTCGCCAGCCAAACGCATGGCCGCGGCCAATGTGCTCGGAATGTTCCGCACCCGCAAGCGTGACTTTGCTGGCGACAACAAGAAGGCGTACTCGCACACGCAGAAGTTGGTAGAAGGCGCGATCAAGGGCATTGGCCGCGACTGGACGTGCGATCTCTTCTTCAAGGCCGAGCGTGAATATTGGATGAAGCGAAACCGCGCAGCGCAAGTGCAGTTTGCCCGCCAATGTGTGCTGGGTCTAGGCTGGGCAAATCACGACCACCACACGTACCGGTGTTCGCGTGAGACATTCGCGCAGCACGTCAAACTGTGGGAAACCCTCGGCATGTACTGCCGCGAGCGTTTCTACGCCGGTGCTGAGGCGGGCTGGGGCGCGCAGGTGATGGAGCAGCCGGTGACCGGCATCATTTCGTTTAATGATGTGGACATGGACCCGGAGGAGCTGCTGGGTGACTTCAGCCACAAGGGGTTCAAAAAGAAGCTGGGCAAGCTCGGCACCGTTGGGCTGTGGTGTTCACTGCATGGTGAGGCCACCCTTGAGGCGGGCATGCACCACCTCGAGGCTCAGTTTGATCACCACGCGCTGGTGGTGCAGCTTGAGAAGGCCGGCGGCGGCAAGACGATGGCCCCCTTTACAACCTTCCCGTACCTGCGGCAGGCATTTACTGAAGGTGAGCGTTGGACGGTGCGGCCCGAGAACGTGGCCCGCACGCTCAAGACCGGGCTGATTACCGAAGCTCAGGCGAAGCTGTTTGAGAAGGAAGGTGCGATCGGCAGCCACCTCGAGAATCTGGAACGCAACGACGGATTTAAAGGCTTTAATCAGCAAGGTGTCAGCGACATCATTGCTAGGACAGATCCGCGCAAGCTCTCCGCAGCGATGGCCAAGGCTGGCTCCAACGCCTGATTATTGCCGAAGCGGCACGGCCCACATGCAGCGATAGACGACCATCCAGCGCCCAAGCAACATTGCTTGGGCGCTGTGCTTTTTATCGGATCAGCGGGTGCGCGATCGGCGGAGGCGTGCGAACGGGTGTGCGATAATCATGCGACTAGCGGGTCGGCTGGAGGAGTAGAAAGCCCCTGATCGGCATGAGCGGTGCGGGACAACGCCGGCGTGCGGTGTAAGAAGAACGGCTGATGGACTCCGGTCATTGGTCAGCCGATTCAAGGATTGCAGGTGAGCTCCGATGCTGGCCGGGCACGCAAACAGGATTTCTAATTTCGTCCTGGCGTCGCCGGTGTTCTGTGTTTGAGCGCCGGTGATGGTGCCGACACTGTCGCTGTAGGAGTCTGCCTTCATGTCACGTTCCGTGAACAATGCCGCTGGTCTGGCCGCCCGCATCGCGGGGCTTGTAGTTGGGCTTGGGTGTGTGCACTTGGCCTCCGGCCAGCTCAATTATGTGCCTGTTGTCAGTACCGGAGTCGATATCCCCGGGGCCCCACGCGGGCAGCGCATCGGAGAGCTCCTTGATGTGCCGATCATGTCCGAAAGCGGCAAGATGATGTACGTGGCAACGATCGCGGGTGTGGGCGTCCTGCCGGCCAGCAACCTCGGTGTGTTTCGCATGGGGCTCGAGGCCGGTCTGCGGCCGGCGATGGTCACGCGATCCGGCACCAAAGCCTCGGGCCTGCCGGGCGGCACCGTGGTCTCCGCGGTCGGAGCAGCCTCAGTCAACGCGGCCGGCGCTTCGGTATACGTGGCAACAATCTCTGGTACAAATGTCGGTGTGCTGAACAACAAGGTGCTGATGATCAGCGATGCGGCCTCGACACGAACGATCGTGCGCCGGGGTGCGCGTGCGACTGGAATGAACTCCGGAATCACGATCGCAGACATCTCATGCCCGCAAATTGCATCATCCGGGCACGTGGCCTTCGAAATCACCCTTGCGGGCACGGGCATGCAACCGGGTTCGAATAAAGCGATGTACATCATGTCCCCCAGCGGTGCAATCTCGCTCGCACTCCGCCAGGGTGCTCAGGTTGCGGGGCTGGCGGCGGGCGTGCTCTGGGCAGACTTTGGCAATGCAACGCTTGGCCCAGGCGGTCAACTGGTCATGCTTGGCTTTCTGACCGGCACCACTGTGACCCCGCAGAACCATGCGGTGATCTGGAGTTCATCCCGCGGCATCATCGCTCGCAAGGGCGATGCTGTGGCTGATACCGGGCTGACGATCAGCGACTTCAGTGAGCCATCGCTGTCGGGTACCACAGTGGGCTTCATCGCAGCGCTCGATAACCCAAACAGCACCGTAGCCCAAAGCGGTGTTTTCCTCTCTAGTGGCCCGGGGCCCGCTGCGCTAATTGCCAGAAGCGGTCAGGTCAATGCCGCCCTTGACGCCAACACCACCTGGGTGCTCTTCGGACAACCCGCCCTTGCCGCCAGAGGCGGCATCGCCTTTCTTGCGACGCTGACTGGCGGCGGTACCGTGGCAAGCTCGACCGATACCGGTTTGTGGGCGGGGGACACATCGGGCATCGTGCAAGTGGCTCGAACCGGTGGCACGGTTCCGGGCGCGCCCGGAGTGCTCTTTGATGCAATCGATCAGCCATGCATCTCCGCTTCGGGGCACACCGTCTTTAACGCCCACCTCCGTGGCACCGGTGTAACAAGTGACAACAACTCCGCGATCCTCTCGTACCACGCTGGCACGGGGCTCATCGTCGTCGCCCGCACCGGGCGTCCGGTTATCATGGGCGGCATCGCACGAACTCCCACAGCGCTGCAAACAGCCGCCGGTGGTGACAACCGCCCAACCTCACTCACGCGGCTTGGGTCACTGGTGTACCTGCTTCGTGATTCCCGAGGTGCCACAGTTGTGCGGACCGCATTGCCTTCCAGCCTTAGTGATGTGGCCGGCGCCGCAGGTGCAGGGCCCGATGGAGTCATCGACGGTAATGACTTGGCGACATTCCTGGCCGCGTTCGCCGCCGGAAGTTTGGTCGCCGATGTTGCTGGCACGACCGGACCACAACGCGATGGAGTGGTGACACAAGATGACATGGATGCGTTCATGGCCGCCTACAACGCCAGGCGCTTCGCGGGTGTTCGCTAAGCCAGCGTGCATCGCGCACCCATCAGGCCAAGCCCGCGACAAATGCCTTGTCATTCCAAATAGTTCGCAGCGTCCATCTAGTCCCGCGGAAAAGTCCTCCCGCCTGACCAAATTCTGCAACAGTGCTATGTGCCAGGCCAATAAACCGGCAGGTTCCGCTGCATGCGCCCATCGATCGCCTCTGGCCCCGCCACTTTCTTGCCGAGCGACACCCCCTAAAATTGGTCCGGGCACTGCCGCTTGACATCTCGCCCAACCCCAGCAATACTTTCGGGCAATGCAGTCTCGTTCCGTCCATCATGTGCAGCACCATCATCACCACCATCGTGGGTGAACCAGTGTTGCATGGGCCTGCACAGCAAGCCCTCTGAACAGCCTTCAGCAGCGACCCCGGTTCACACACCGGGGTCGCTTTGTTTTTGCCAACTTCTGCCATAGTCATCCCCCGTCCAAGCCCGCTTCCCAATTTGCCCCCAATCCACTGCAAGGAATCTCCTGTGATCACCGCTCCGCCCAACTCGCTCAAGCTCGGTTTGCCCAAGGGTCGTATGCAGCAAGGCGTTCTCACCCTGCTGGCCGAGGCCGGTATCAAGGTCACCGCCTCCGACCGCGGCTACCGCCCCCAGGTCAGCCTCGCCGGTGTTGAAGCCAAGCTCCTAAAGCCCCAGAACATCCTCGAAATGCTCTCCGTTGGCACGCGAGATCTCGGCTTCGCAGGATCAGACTGGGTGGCCGAGCTCGGCGTTGATGTCATCGAGGTTCTCGACACACACTTAGACACCGTCCGCGTCGTCGCTGCGGCACCCAACGGTTTGTTTGAAGCCAACCGTCTCCCGTCCCGCCCGCTCGTGGTCGTCAGTGAGTACCAGCGCCTCGCCAAAGCCTGGATAGACCAGCGCGCCATGGGTGACCGCTTTGTCCGCTCTTACGGCGCTACAGAAGTGTTCCCGCCCGAAGATGCCGATGTCATCATTGATGTCACCGCCACCGGCGCGACCTTGGTTGCCAACGGCCTCACCATCGTTCAAGATGTCATGAAGTCCTCTACCCGCCTCTTTGCCAGCCGCCAGGCAATGGCAGATCCCGCAAAGCGAGCACGCATCGACGATATCGCGCTCCTGCTGAGCAGTGTGCTTGAAGCCCGCAAGCGAGTCATGCTCGAAGTCAACGTCAGTGAAGCCTGCCTTGCCGCGGTCGTCGCGGTTCTCCCCTGCATGAAGCGCCCCACCGTCTCTCGCCTTGCAAGCATTCATGCAGATGGCCGCCAAAGCGAGAGCGAGGCCGCCTACGCCGTCAAAGCCGCAATCCTGCGCGACCAGCTCGCGGTCGTCATCCCGCTGCTCAAAGCAAAGGGCGGCACCGATGTCGTCATCTCACCCATCTCTCAGGTGGTGCCATGAGCCCGCCACCCACCACCATCCTGCCCGTGACACTCCGGCCCGCGCCCGGTGTTCCCACTGCCGGATACTCCAAGCCCGCTCGCCTGCAACCCATAGACATTAACCTCGATGCCAACGAGGGCGCCTCCGTCCCCAAGCCCACCCTTGATGCCATGGCAGCTCGTGCCGTCACCGCCGGGGCACTTCGCCACTACCCCGCGGCAGACTCGCTTCAGTCCGCCATCGCCCAGACGCTGAATGTCAGCCCCGAACAGGTCCTCGTCACCGCCGGCGCCGATGATGCCCTTGACCGCATCGCCGCCGCCACACTCTCGGCCAGCCACCCGTCTACCCCTGCGCAATACACGCCGCCGCGTGGGGTGCTTACCACACCAACGTTCGAAATGATCGGTCGTTACATCCGCCTCCGCGGCGGTATCGCCTCTGAAGTACCCTGGCTCGATGGTGCCTTTCCGACCGACCAGCTCACGCAGGCGATCACCAACCAGTCCGCTCCCGCCCGCGTCGTGTTTCTTGTCAGCCCCAACAACCCCACCGGTGCGGCCATCTCAGGCTCGCAGGTTGCTTCGGTGCTCAGCGTCTGCCGGGCCGCCGGCGCTGTGCTGTGCATAGACCAAGCCTATGGCGAGTTTGCCGATACCGACTTGTGCGCACAGTTTGCAAGTGAGCCCGGTGTGGTCATCACCCGCACGTTCAGCAAGGCATGGGGTCTGGCCGGGCTTCGTATCGGCTACGCCGTCGGAGATCCGCAGATCATCAGTTGGATGCGAGCCGTCGGCCAGCCATTCGCCGCCAGCGCCGTTAGCCTTTCCATCGCACAGCAGTGGCTCGCTCAGGGCCAACCTGCCATGCAGGCGTTCGTCAGCCGCGTCCGGGCAGAGCGCGCTGAACTCTCTGCCCTGCTCCGCTCTACTGGCCAAACCGTAATTGAGTCCCACGCAAACTTCGTCCTGACACGCTTTGCAGACAGCAGTGCAATCACCCGCCCCCGTGGCAGCCGCGCTTTGCTCATAGCAGATTTATTCGCTTCGCAAGGCATCGCCGTTCGCAGCTTTTCAAAGGAGCCGCTTGTTGACATGCTCCGCATCACGCTCCCCGGTGATGAAGCACTCATGCTCCGGCTTACAAGCGCCCTCCAAGCGGCGATCCTCCCCGGTCGTGGCAATTTCGCGCTTTGCCAAACGCCATCCGCCGTCTTTGTAGCCCGCGCCGCCAGCGCCTTTGCCATTGGCCTTCTCGCAGAAAATTCGCCCCTCGCCGATGTTGAAGCACTCCTCCGCGCCGGTGCTGCCCGTGTCCTTTCCAACCGGGCAGAACTAACAACCCTTATCACAGAGGCAAACTCATGAATCCTCAAACAAGCTCACCCGCCCCATTACTCCGCACCGCAGCGGCAGAACGCACCACCAAGGAAACCACCATCCGTGGTCAAGTAACGCTCGACGGCACGGGCATCGCCGACATCTCCACCGGCATCGGGTTCCTGGATCACATGCTCACCGCGCTGGCGGTTCACGCCCGGCTCAACCTCACCTTGCACTGCAAGGGAGACTTGCACGTCGATGACCACCACACCGTCGAGGACTGCGCAATTGTTTTCGGCCAACTGCTCGACAAGGCTCTGGGTGATCGCACCGGCATCACCCGCTACGGATACGCCTATGCCCCCCTTGATGAAGCGCTCGCCCGCACCGTGATAGATCTTTGTACCCGCCCAACCTGCGATTGCGACCTCCGCCTCATCCGTGAAAAGATCGGCGAGCTTTCGTGTGAGAACATTCCGCACTTCTTCGCCACCCTAGCCGTCTCCGCACGTTTCTCGCTGCACATCGATGTCCTAAAGGGTTCCAACGACCACCACAAGGCTGAAGCCGCATTCAAGTCGCTCGCCCTCGCGCTGCGGCAGGCCGTCACTGCTGATGCCACGCTCGGCCGCGGCATCGCAGCCAGCACCAAGGGAGCGATGTAATGTCCTCCAGCGGCGATCAATCCTCCGCACAGGTGCTCATCGTGCCCACCGGCTCGGCGAACATCGCCTCGGTCATGGGTGCTCTGCGCCGCGCGGGTGCCCACGTCACGCTCTGCGATCATCCAAGTCAAATCCTCGCCTCCCCATACGTCGTGCTCCCCGGTGTCGGTGCATTCGGTGCAGCGATCGATGCACTCACGCAGCAGGCCTGGATCGAGCCCATCCGCCAGCGCCTCGCCTTGGGCAAGCCAACGCTTGCCATTTGCCTTGGCATGCAACTCATGCTGCAATCCAGCGAGGAAACGCCCGGCACAGTTGGCCTCGGCATCATCCCCGGCGCGGTGCATCGCTTCTCCCCCGGGTCTTGGCGCGTGCCGCACATGGGCTGGGCCAACGTCACCACGCCGGTTCATTCACCCGGATCCGACTCGCCAGCCGCTGCCACCGGTGACGCATACTTTGCCCATTCCTACCACATCACCGCGGCCGCTATCAACCCGCAAGACTGGCTCATCTCCACCACCAAATACGCGGGCACAACCTTCGCCGCAATGCTCCAGTCACGCAAGCATCCGGGGCTCATCTTCTGCCAATTTCACCCAGAACTCTCCGGGCCGTGGGGCGCTGGGATCATTGAACAATGGCTCGCTACACCATCAACAAGCCTGCCGTCAGCCACCGCTTTGGCCATCTCCCCCCGGGGCCCTTACCGCATCATTCCATGTCTTGATGTCCGTGATGGCCGCATCGTCAAAGGCGTTCAGTTCAAAAGCCTGCGCGATGCCGGTGATCCGGCCGAGCGTGCCGCGTTCTACGCGGCCCACGGCGCAGATGAACTGGTCATGCTCGATGTTTCCGCCGGCCCCGAGGGCCGCCAAGCCTGCCTAGACACCATCCACGCCATCCGCCGTGGCATCAGCATTCCCCTCTGCGTCGGCGGCGGTGTGCGCACAATTGATGATGCCCGCGCCATGCTCGATGCCGGAGCCGACAAGGTCGCCATCAACTCTGCCGCCGTTCGAGATCCCGCCATCATTTCAACCCTCGCAGAGCGCTTCGGTCGCCAGTGCATCGTTGCGGCGATTGATGCCGCCCGCCTGCAATCCGCTTCTGAAAGCTCCCCCGGCCAGCTCCCGCGATGGCAAGTCGTCATCGCCAGTGGCAAGCAGCCCACCGGTCGCGATGTTGTCGCATGGGCCGCCGAGGTTGAGCGTCGTGGTGCCGGTGAGATTCTGCTGACCAGTTTCGATCGTGATGGCACCGGTTCCGGATACGACCTTGATCTACTCGCCGCCGTGCGATCATCCGCGAGTGTGCCCATCATCGCCTCCGGCGGGGCAAAAACTCCCGCCCATTTGGCCGAGGCACTTTCAGTTGGTCAGGCCGATGCGGTTCTGGCAGCAACCATCTTTCACGAAGGAATCTTCACACCCAACAGCCTTCGAGCCGCAATCGTGAACCTTCAAACCCCAACCACCGCTGGCGATGCGCAATCATCGTAGTAGCAGTTCTGCATCGCCTCTTGTCCTACCAACCTCTCCCACGCTTCAGCCGTCCACACGCACAGAGACTACTTCCATGATCATCAACTCCATCGATCTCATGCACGGTCAAACCGTGCAGCTTCGCCAGGGCCGCGAGCTCGTTCTCGATGCCGGCGACCCACGCCCAATCCTGGGCCGCTTCAACATCCTCGGCGAGGTCGCCGTCATTGATCTCGATGCCGCCATGGGGCGCGGCAGCAACGCCGGTCTCGTCCGTGACTTGCTCCCTCTGGGCCGCTGCCGCGTCGGTGGCGGTATCCGCTCGGCCGAGACCGCCCGCCAGTGGCTCGATGCCGGCGCCGCCAAGGTGATCCTCGGCACCGCCGCAACCACCGAGATTCTGCGCCAGCTTCCACGAGAACGCACCATCGCGGCGCTTGACTCAAAGGATGGGTCCATCGTTGTTGAGGGTTGGACCAAAGGCACTGGCGCTAAAGTTGCTGAGCAGATGCGGTCGCTGGGCGATCTCGTCGGCGGGTTTCTCGTCACCTTCGTTGAGACCGAGGGCACCCTCGCCGGGCTTCCCGTTGAGCGTGCGGCAGAGCTTGCCGAGCTCGCCAAATCTCTAGGCTGCCACCTCACCGTCGCCGGCGGCATCCGCACGCCCGAGGAAGTCGCCGCCCTCGACCGCATCGGCGTCGATGCGCAGGTTGGCATGGCCGTCTACACGGGGCTCATCCACCCCGCCGATGCGCTCACAGCGTGCCTGCGCAGCGACCGCACCGACAAACTCTTTGCCACCGTCATCGCCGATGAGCGCGGCGTTGCCTTAGGTATGGCCTTTAGCAGCCCAGAATCACTTCGGGCGGCCTACGCAGAGCAGCGGGGGGTCTACTGCTCCCGCAAGCGAGGGCTCTGGCGCAAAGGTGAGACCAGCGGCAGCACCCAGCGTCTGCTGCGCATCGATGCCGACTGCGACCGCGACTGCCTCCGATTCACCGTCGCCCAGGAAGGCAGCGGGTTCTGCCACAAAAACACCACCACCTGCTGGGGCAGCTCCTCCGGCTTCACTTCGCTGGAGTCGCGCATCGCCGCCATCGCCACCGCTGCGAGCACGACCGATGCGGCCAGCTACACCTCAAGGCTGCTGACCGAGCCAGGACTTCTCGAAGCAAAGATCATCGAAGAGGCAGCAGAACTCTGCCGGGAAACCAGCGCTCCCCGGCTGACCGCCGAAGCCGCAGACCTGCTGTACTTCACCCTCGTTAAACTTGCCAAGGGTGGCATCAAACTCGCCGATGTGGAGCGCGAACTCGATCGCCGAGCCCTGAAACTCGCCCGCCGCCCCGGTGATGCAAAGCCCCCGCAGCGATTCCCTGAGATTCTGCCATAAGTTCTCCAGCAGGGGCGGACGGGTTGCTGTTCTGTCTTTTATTTCTCGAATCTTGTTTTCACCCCTGTCCGTCCACCCGCCGCGTTCCCTCCATACGCCTTCCCCTCGACTTCGCCCTTGCGACTTCCTCCCATCCGCCGCACGCGTTGGCATTTTCCCTTTTCTCTTCTGCTTTTCTCCGCGTTCCTCCGTTCCCTCCGCGTCCTTCGTGTCCGCCGCGTTTCCTGCCGGTGGCCCAAAATCGCAATCTGCCTTTGCCGGTTTTTCGCCGTCACTTCACGCTTCACCCTCCTTCGCCATGCCCATCTTCCGCATCATTCCGCCATCCTCCGCCACCCTCTCGCGCCGTGATGTGCTTGATGAGGCCACGCTCCGCTCCGCTGGTGACATCATCACAGCCATTCGCACCCAGGGCCAACCCGCGCTGGTCCGTCTCGCACAGCAATTCGGAGACCTGCCACCAACCGCCACCACCACCGCTCCCGCACCAAGTGATTCACTCCTGCTCACCAAGCAGCACTTCGCCGCCGCCTGCGAGCGTGTCGGCCCGGCCACCTGCTCACTTCTCCAGCGAGTCGCAAACCGCATCACAGCGTTCGCGACCGCGCAGCGATCTGCTCTGCACAACCTGCAAATTCCCGTTCCCGGTGGCCTTGCCGGGCACACCATCTCTCCGGTCGCTCGCGCTGCCTGCTACGCGCCCGGTGGCCGTTACCCGCTCCCCTCCAGCGTCCTCATGACGGCTCTCACCGCCCGCGCTGCCGGTGTGCCCGAGGTTTATGTCCTCTCACCCAACCCCTCCGACATCGTCCTCGCCGCAGCCTTCATCGCCGGGGCTGATGCGCTCCTGCCCATCGGTGGTGCCCACGCCATTGCCGCCTCGGCGTACGGCGTCGGCTTGCCCCGCTGCGATGTGGTCGTCGGTCCCGGCAACCGGTTCGTCACCGCTGCGAAAAAGCTGCTCTTGGGCACAATCGGTATCGACATGCTCGCCGGACCCAGTGAAGTACTCATCATCGCCGATGGTTCGGCCAGCCCGCAGCTCATCGCTGCGGATCTGCTCGCCCAAGCCGAGCACGACACCGATGCTGCTGCCATCGTGCTTTCTACCAGTTCAGAATTGCTCGCACAAATTGAGCGGGAACTTTCAATCCAATTGGCAACACTCCCCACCGCCGTGGTGGCCGCCACCGCGCTGGCCAACAACAGCTTCGCCTGTCTGTGCGATTCAATGCAGCAGGCGACTGCCCTCGCTGGCGAGCTCGCTCCAGAACACCTTGAGATTCATACCAACAGCCCAGCCGCAGTGGCGGCACAGGTCAGCAGCTACGGGGCAGTTTTCATCGGCTCCGCGGCTGCTGAGGTGGTAGGTGATTACGGCATCGGCCCCAATCACACCTTGCCAACCTCCGGCACCGCCCGCTTCGCCAGTGGCTTGTCCGTGAACCACTTCCTCCGCTGGCGTACTTTCATACAAATTGATAACCCGGCCGCCGCCACAGAAATCTACCGTGACACAACAATTCTCGCCCGACTCGAAGGCCTCGAGGCCCACGCCCGCGCGGCAGAGCTGCGAACCACACGCCAGACTTTGCCCTAAAGCTTGACCATTTGGTCTTAGACCATCGCGAATTGAACCATTTTTCCTAACCCCTCCGCGTCCTCAAATGTCCTGAGCAGGAGTCGAACCTGCAACCTTCGGCTTCGGAGGCCGACGCTCTATCCAATTGAGCTATCAAGACGCTGGTCGTCGTTTCAAAGCCGCGGCACGCGGCGAGGCAAAGTCTACGCCTGCTCGCCGCTGAGCGGATACTACCCTCCGCGCTTCAAAAGAGCAAGCGTTTGCCCGTTCACTCGCATGTTTCAGGTCAGGATTTGGTCACGCAGGGCCAATCTGTCCGCCAAGATCCCGTTCGATTCAATTCCCCGCCGCTTCCCTTCCTTCCTGCCCGGCGTTTGCCGACTTCCAGTCCGTAAGCGACAACTCTGAGATTTCCCCTTGTCCAGCCCCGCCCACTCCACTCCCGCTGCACTTCCAAGCCAGTTAGGCCCAGCCGTCGCAGGCTTCGCGCCGCTCTGGGCCGTTTTGCTGTTCACCTTCGTCAATTCATACGCCACCGGAACGATGTTCAACGGCATCTTCTTCGTGCTCAAAAAATCGTATCAGTTCACGCCCATCTCAAACTGTCTTCTCGGTCTGGTCTTTGGCATCACCTATATCGCCGGTGCCGTTTCGGCGGGGCCGCTCACCCGCTGGCTCACCGGCCGCGGCATCTCCGCCCGGGCCTTGCTTGCTTGGCTCATGGTCATCGCCGCACTGCTCAACACCATGCCAGTGCTCGCTTGGTACGGCTTTGCCGTTGAAGCCCGGCCCGGCCTGGCATGGATGATGTGGGTGTTCAGCGCGTTGTACTCCGCCCTTTCAGGCATCATGTGGCCGATTGTTGAAAGCTACCTCTCCGGCGGTCGCACCAACACGCAGGTTCGTAAAGCAACCGGAATCTTCAACGTCACGTGGTCCTCCGCGCTCGTCGTCTCGCTGCTCATCCTCGCCCGGTTTGATGAAGAGCACAAAATCGCCGCCTTCGGCCTCGTGGCCATCACCCACATCGCCTGCCTCGCCATTCTGTTCTACTTCCCAAGACAGCCGGGTGACCACGCGCACGTCGCGGACCGAACCACTCCTGCGGTGTACGGCCAGCTCCTAGCCGTTCATCGCGTCCTCCTGCCCATGACGTATCTTGTCATGTACGCCCTCGGCCCGCTCCAGCCGCAGATCATGTCATCCATCGGCATTGCAGACAACATGCAGGAAACCGTCGGCGCAACCTGGCTCGCCGCCCGGGTCATCACATTCCTCACCCTCGGTCTCTGGCAAAGCTGGCACGGCCGCTGGTTTACTCCGGTCGTTGGTATGACGCTGCTCATCAGCGGCTTCGCCGCCTGCGTCCTCGCGCCTTTACTCGGTGCCGCCCCGGGTGCTGTCGCTGCGTTCCTTGCTGGCCTCACCTCCTTCGGCCTCGGCGCGGCCACCATTTATTCCGCGGCGCTCTACTACGCACTTGAAGTCGGCTCCGCCGAGGTTGATGCCGGCGGCACGCACGAGGCCATGATCGGCCTGGGCTACAGCATTGGGCCAATCTGCAGCCTCCTGCCCTTAGTCGCCGTCAGTGCTGGCATCATCTCCAAGGATGCCGGTAACCCCGCCACCCTCGCCCTCACCGGCGGCCTAGTCGCCATCGGCCTCATCCACGCGGTGCGAACCAAGAACAAAGCGATTGCTCAAACCCCTTAACGCCACTGCCGGCTCACCCCGTCCGTCAAACCCCGCGGCTTCCTCAGCCTCCCTTTTTATCTTGGTGCTTTTTTCCTCCCATCCCCGCCACTCCCGTCTGCTCCGCCTTCCTCCGCTGTTTCTTTCCCGAGCCGGCGCTTTTTTGTAAACCCGTCCGACCCTCAAACGTAAACAAACGTGTGTTCCACCACCCCATATTCCCACGATAACTCCATGAGTATAACTACCGAGTCTTTCCTGGCTTTAACCTGAATCCCGCATCCCAATGTCAGTTACCGGCCGCTTCCAGCCCAAACCGTATGGAAAGCCTTGCTGTCTAAGTCCGCCACCGCTACCCAACTGTTTGCCCGAACCTGTCCGAAACCGACGGAACCGGACGGATGACCCGATCTGATCCATCTTGAAGTACACTGGCTGGCCGATTCTCATAACTTCACCATCTAATTTGATATTCTAAACCGTCGGCCAGCAGAACTTTCTTGCTACACCATCGCCTGAACCGATCCTGACTCCAGCCTAACCGCTCGCAACTACCAAGCCGCACTCCCCGCCAATTGCCCGATTCGTAGCCTTGCGTTCACCATTCCGATTTGCCAATTAGCCTTCGCCAACTCGCCCCGCACCACGGTATTCACTTTATGAATCTAAACTTCCGTAACGCTCTGCGTGTCACCGCCCTCGGATTGTTCCTCTTCGCCGGCGCATCAAGTTCCTTCGCTCAGGCACCCGCCGCGGCCAACCCAGCCGCCACCGCAGAGGCCCGGGCCGCCGCCGGTGGAATGGCCGTCTGGAAGGCCGCGTTAGACGGCAAATTTGATACCGCGCTGACACTGGCCGATCAGCTCGCCTCGACTGGCGATTCGACCACCATGCAGCACCTAAAGCTGCGTATCGAGCAGGTCAAGAGCTCGGTTGCTTTCCGCGAGACCGAGCGCCAGTCCAGCATCGATCGCGTCAACAAACAAGTCGATGAGATTCTCACCGGTCCGCAAAGCACGGTCAGCCTCTCTAAGGCTCTGGCAAAGGCAATCGAGCTGCACATGCTCGCGTCCGACAAAGCCGCACTCATCAAAACTCCCCGCATGCGAGACCTCATCACCCGCGGTGACAAGGCTGCCCACGAGGCCGAGGCCGCCGGTGACTGGCTCATGGCCGGTGAATTGTTCGGTCGTCTAAACCTGCTGCTGGAAGAAACGCAGACGTACAAGGCCGATGTCCGCCGCATCTCCGACCGTCTCGGCATGGTTCGCCTCTACGCCCCCGAGCGCCTCTTCGAACTACGCAACATCCGTCGCCAGCAGGACTCGCTTCCCCCGCTGCCCCCGTTCAACAAAATCGGCGAAGACTACACCAGCCGCCTCAGCGGTATCGATGAAGCCAGCGTCCTAAAGGCCATCTCCTACGGTGCCGAGAGCCACGTCGAGAAGGTCTCCCTTCAGCGCATGATGATCGGCGGCCTCGAGTCCATCCGCGTTCTGGTCACCACCAAAGACCTCGCCGCTATCTTCCCGGGTCTGGTCGACGATAAAGCCCGTGAAACAATGCTCCAGCATGTTGATGCTCAGCTCGCCCGCTTCGCCCAGGCCGATGCGCCCAGCGGCCCGTTCGTCGCCGCCAATGTCATTGGTGAGCTTCAAAAAGTAAACAGCGAAACCATCAAACTCCCGCCCGAGGCCATCCTCCACGAATTCGGCAACGGCACGTTTGATCGGCTTGATGAGTTCTCTCAAATCATTTGGCCTGATGAGCTTTCCCGGTTTAAGCGGATGACCGAAGGTTCATTCGTCGGCGTGGGTGTGCAGATCCAGCTCGATGAAGAGTCCCAGATGATCAAGGTCGTCTCTCCGCTCGAAGGCACCCCCGCCCAGCGCGCCGGCATCCGTGCTGGCGACCTGCTCAAGAAAATCAACAGCAAGTCCGCCGTCGGCATGACCCTCGATCAGGCCGTCGAGCAGATCACCGGCGCTGCAGGCAGCGCCGTCAATATTCTCATCGAGCGGGCCGGCGAAGATGTCTCGTACGACCTCAAACGCGCCAAAATCAAGCTCCCCACCGTCAAGGGCTGGGCCCGGGCCGGAAACGCCGACATGGACTGGAACTGGTTCATCGATGAACAGTCCCAGATCGGCTACGTCCGTGTCTCAAACTTCTCCGAAACCACCACCCGCGACATTAAAACCGCCATCGGCACCATGAAGCGCAGCGGCCTAAAAGGCCTCATCCTCGACCTGCGATTTAACCCGGGTGGCCTGCTCGATCAGGCCGTCAGCGTCAGCAACCTCTTCGTTGATGAAGGCCCCATCGTCTGGACCCAGGGTTCAACAGGCCGCCGTCAGACTGAAAACGCAGAGCCCAGCCGCGCATCCCTCCGCAACATCCCCTCGGTCGTGCTCATCAACGAAACCTCCGCCTCAGCCTCCGAAATCGTCTCCGGCGCCATCCGCTTCTACGCCGACAAGGCTGAAGTTCCTGCAGTGGTCATGGGCAACCGCTCCTACGGCAAGGGCAGCGTTCAGAACGTCGCCCCCCTCTCGGCCGCGGCACAGATGAAGCTCACCACCGCCTACTACTACCTCCCCAGCGGCGTGTGCATCCACCGTCGTGAGGGCGCCACAACTTGGGGCGTTGAACCACACCTCAAGGTCGAAATGCTCCCCAAGCAGCAGAACGATGCCATCGTCCTCCGCGGCGATGCCGACCTCCCCGCCGATGCCGAGCGTCCCAAGCCCGCCAAGCGCAAAGAAGGCGAAACTCCCATTGATGACACTCGCGCTGGCCCGCCCGATGCCAACCGCCTCCTGACCGAGAACATCGACCTCCAACTTCAGTCGGCCCTCCTCATCCTCCAGTCCCGCCTCGCCGCCTCCGCCCAGCTTGCAGAGGCCAAGAAGTAAAGAAGCCCGACCCGGCCCATTTCAGTCTTCAAGTGCTTCCCAACCACCCCCGAACCCTTGGCCTGCAAACCAAGGGTTCTTTTCTATCCACCCAAACCCGCCTCGCTCCTTCCGCGCTGCCTTTAATCGCTCCTTCGCCGCCCTGCGCCTATTTCTCTGTTCTCGTCTTTCTTCCGTCTTGAATCTCTCGTTCTTTTCTCTTTCGTCTTTTCCGCATCTTTTAAGACTCATCTTGCCTCTCCCCACCACCACCCTCGCCGCCGGTTTCGGAACCCTCGATTGGCTCGTCGTCGGGGCGTACCTTCTGCTCCTGCTCATCAGCGGCATCTACTTTGCCCGCAAAGAGCCTGCCGGCAGCGATGAGTACTTCCTAGCCGGTCGCCGCATGCCCGCGTGGGCCGTCGCCTGCTCCATCCTCGCCAGCACGCTTTCCGTCGCCACCTTCGTCGGCGTCCCCGAACAGACTTACAAAGACTCCGGCAACCTCACCTATCTCGCCACCAACATCGGTGGCCTGCTGGCGATTCTCGTCGTCGCGTTCATCTTTATCCCACGCTACTTCCGCGAAAACGTCACCACCGTCTACGAACTGCTCGACCGTCGCTTCGGCCAAAACGCCAAACGCGCCGCCTCCGCAACGTTCATGCTCGGGCGCGTCTTCGCCTCCGGTGCCCGCGTCTACATCGCCGCCATCCCCCTAGCAATGCTCCTGTTCGGCCCCGAAAACTCCAAAGAACCAGCCTACCTCATCGGCGCAATCACCGTTCTCTCCATCGTCGCCATCCTTTACACCCTAGTCGGCGGCATCGCATCGGTCATTTATACCGATGTCATCCAAACCGTCGTCCTCCTGGGTGCCATCCTCGCTGGTGTAATCCTGCTCTGGCTGCGCATTCCGGCTTCTACCGCGGATGTCATCTCCACCCTCGCCGCCCCAACACTCCAAACCCCCGCCGGCCCCATCACCGGTCCCAGCAAGCTCATCCTCTTCGATCTTTCCCTCGACCTGACCAAAGACTTCACGCTTCTAGCAGCTCTCGCCGGCTTCACCCTCATCAACCTCGCCGCCTATGGCACCGACCACGACATGGCCCAGCGCATGCTCACATGCAAAAACGCCGTTCAGGGTGGTCGCTCGGCCATCGCCGCCATCTGCATGGGCGTCCCCGTCGTGGCTCTGTTCCTCACCGTCGGCCTCCTGCTGTTCGTCTTCTACAAATGCCCCCAGCTCATGGGCGCTGCCGCTCCAAACTACCAGCCGCCAGATAAAGAAGTCCTGCTGACCTTCGTCCTTCGAGAGTTCCCCGGCGGCCTCTCTGGTCTCATGGTCGCAGGGCTCTTTGCCGTCGGTCTTGGCTCCCTAAACAGCGCCATCAACGCCATGGCAGCCACTTTCGTCAAAGATTTTTACATCCCCTTCAACCGCTCAAAGACCGATTCCCACTTCCTCGCCATCTCCCGCTGGGCCGTCGCCGGGTGGGGAATCCTTCTGGGCCTCTTCGCCATCCTCTGCATCTTCTGGGTCCGCGCCAACCCTGATACCACACTGCTCGGTTTCGCCCTCGGCGTAATGACCTTTGCATATTCAGGCCTCCTTGCCGTCTTCCTCTGCGCCATCTTCACCCGCCGCGGCAACGGAACCACCGCCTGCCTCGCCCTGGCCACCGGCTTCGGTATCGTCGTCTTCCTCCAGCCGGTCCTCTGGGTCGGCCTCGCCCGCCTGGCTCCCGGCCTTTTTCCGGTGCCGAGCAGCCTCGCCAGCAGTGGGGGGGATGCCCAATCCACCGCCGCCCCAGTTTTCCACACCGCCGCGACAATCCGCCAAGCTCTGCCCATGCTCAGCCTCGCTTTCCCTTGGCACATGGTCATCGGAACAACCGTTGCATTTTTAGTTTGCTTTTCGGGCCGCCCACGCCCTTATGCTTCCGCACAGAGGTAGCGGCTTGGCATGGATGCCATCCGAGTACTCCTGCAACCTCGACTACAGAGGCGACGCCATGTATCGCATCATGCACATAGGACTCGGCCCGCTCGGCCAGCGGATCATCCAAGACCTCTACCGCCGCCGGTTGGGTGTTGTTGTCGCCGCCGTTGACTGTGACCCCAAGTACGTCGGCAAAAAAATCTCTGAGATCATCCCGGGTATTCCGTGCGATGCGGAGGTTATGGCCACCCTGCACGACTACGGCTCGTGGGATCGCACCGATGCAACGCTGGTCACCACCAGCAGCGACCTGCGCAAATGTGCCGAGACCTTCCGCGACTTGCTGCCCCACGGCGAGACCATCGTCTCGACTTGTGAAGAGCTTACGTGGCCTTGGCTCCGTCACAAAGAGCTCAGCCGCGAACTTCAAGATCTCGCCATCGCCGGGCGCTCCCGGCTTCTCGGCACCGGCGTGAATCCCGGCTGCCTGATGGACATGATGCCAACGCTGGCCAGTTGCGTCTGCCACTCCGTTGATCGCGTCGAGATCCACCGCATCCAGGATGCCACATCCCGCCGCATTCCATTTCAGAAGAAAATCGGCGCCGGCCTCGATGATGCGGCATTCCAACAGGGCATAAACGATGGCTGGCTCCGCCACGTCGGCCTCGGAGAGTCGCTCCACTTCGTGGCTCACTACCTCGGCCTCACGATCGACTCTTGGAGCGAATCAATCGAGCCCGTTCCCGCCGAGTCCGACATGCACTGCGGCCTCGGGCCGATCAAAAAGGGCAACGCCCGTGGTGTCCGCCAGGTCGCTATTGGCCTGTCCGGCGGCAAAGAGGTTATGAAGCTCGTCTTCCAGGCTGCCATCGGTCAGAGCGATCCGCAGGACCGCGTGATTCTCTCGGGTGAGCCCAACGTAGACCTTGTCCTCCGGGGCGGCGTTCACGGAGACATCGCCACCAGCGCCATGACGCTGAACAGCATCGCCAGCCTTTTGGCCGCCAAACCCGGTTTGCACACCATGGCAACCGTGCCGCTGGTGCACTGCACACCTGGCATGCGGGGCTGATCTGCCGGCCAGCCGCGGGTTGCTGGCCTCCCGCTGCTGAATCCATCACCGTAAATGGCATGAAACTGCACGCTGCTTTCCCGTATGTCGTTGCATTTTTCTAAACTCTCCTTCGCCTTCCCTTTGAGTTCATCCGTTTTCTGTGCGTGTTCCGACGGTTTCCTGATCAACTTTCTCGCCCTCATCCTCGCCCAATCCGTCCTGCTCGCACCCGCAAATCTGCACCTTCTTGTTCGTAACTGTCGATACCGGAAAGAGCTATGGCACGTTTAGCCGCACGATCATCTACAGTTTCACTCGTCCCCGGAGGTTCCGGAGTGTTCGCCACGCCGGTCCAAAAATCTGGCAAGGGCAAAAAAGGGAAAGGCTCTGGCATTGCGCCGTACTTCCTCTGGTTCCTGCAGTTTGTTCTTTTCGCCGGCCTCACCGTCGCTTTGGCCACCTTCAATCGCGGAGACTGGCCCAGCACCATCGACTACCCGCACAACCTCATCACCAGCAACCTCTGCGGCAAGGTTGGTGCGTTCGTTGCCTTCCACGCGTTTAGCCTGTTTGGTTCAGGCGCCTGGGTGCTGCTGGGTATGTGGGGCTTGTATCTCTTTGTCTCAGCGTTCGTCACCACCGTCACCCACACCTGGGTTCGCGTGCTTGGTGCGCTGCTCACGGCCATCGGTATCGCTGGTTTGCACAACCTGCTCATGCCCCAGTTCGGTGCATTTCCGCCCAGCCTCGGGGGCGGCGTCTTTGGTTCATGGCTGTCAGGTCGTTTCGTCAGCTTCCTCCACGTCTTTGGCGCATCGCTGGTCATGACCGTGGTTGTTGGCGCCGGGCTCATCGTCGCTGTTGATGTCTGGGTCATCATCGTTCCCGCTTGGGCCTTCCGTAAAGTCAAGCAGCACGCCCCACCAGTCATTGAAGCAGGATCTGTCGTTGCAGGCAGTGTCGGTGCAGGTGCTGTCAGCACCGCCGCTGCCGCCGCCCAGGCCGGTGGCGATGTCGGCCGCGGCTTCTTTGGTTGGATCAGTAGCCTCGTGGGCACCGCGGGCGATGCCCCGGCCAAACCCCGCAGCAAGGCAGAGGCCGCAAGCGCCATCGCCGCCAAGGGCAAACGAGCTTCGGGGAAGAACGGCTTGGGCGAAACCATCGACGAAATGGCCGGCGGCATCGGCGGTACTGAAGCCTTTGACCCCAAGGATCACACAACCATTGATGGCAAGCCGCTTGCCAAGGCTGACAAAGCCTCCAAAGCTTCCTCCGCGCCCGCTTCCAAGCCTGTATCAAAGGTCGTCCCGGCGCCGGTTGCTGATGATGCAGCCGAAGATGAGGATACCGACGAGTCAGCAGAAGCTGGCGATGACCAATCATCCGAGGCAGACTCCGATGGTGAAACAGCCGATGACGAGTCCGAAGGTGTCACCGACTCGGGCAAAAAGTCATACAACACCGATGAGCTTCGCGCGAAAATTGCCAAGCTCCCACTTGTTTTTGCCAGCAAGAACAAAGTCGCCGCGACCGAGGCGGATCTGCGTGACATCCAGAACACCACGAATCTCGAGGGCTATCAGTTCCCCGGCCTTGACCTGCTCGAGGAGCCGGACCAGACCTATCCCGAAAAGATGGAGCAGTACGTTCGTGAGCAGGCCGGTTCCTTGGAAAAGGCCCTGCGTGAGTATCGCATCGATGGTGAAGTTGTGGGCATTGAGTCCGGCCCGGTGATCACGCTCTTTGAGATTCGCCTGAAGGCCGGCACCAAGGTTGCGGCTCTGGGCGCTGTCGCCAGCGACCTCGCCCGCTCGCTCAAGGCTGTCAACATCCGCATCGTTCCCAACACGCAAGGGCGTGACACTGTGGGTATTGAAGTGCCCAATCTGCACAAAGAAAAAGTGCGGATGAAGGAACTGATGACCCGCAGTGATTCGTACGCCGGCATGGCACTGCCCATGTTCCTGGGCAAAGATGCATCGGGTCACCCGCTGATCGTGGACCTTGCCACTCAGCCTCACATGCTCATCGCCGGCACCACTGGCTCTGGTAAATCAGTGTGCATGAGCTCGATCCTGATGAGCTTCCTGTACACCAAAAAACCCAATGAATTAAAGCTGGTTCTCGTTGATCCGAAAATGGTGGAACTCTCACAGTTCCGCGACATTCCGCACCTGATGTGCCCGGTCGTCACCGAGATGAACAAAGCGGCGGCTATTTTGGAGTGGGCCGTTGGCAAGATGGAAGAACGCTACGAACTGTTGGCCGATGCGGGCTGCCGCGATGTGCAAAGCTACAACGCCCTGCCTTGGGAAGAACTCAAAGAACGCTTCAACCCCCGCTCCGAGCAGGAAGAAGCCCGTATCCCTAAGAAGCTGCCGTACATGGTCTTCGTCATCGACGAACTCGCTGACCTCATGATGACCAACAAAGAAGTGGAGCACTCCATCGTGCGCATGGCCCAAAAAGCACGCGCCGTTGGCATGCACCTTATCGTCGCGACGCAGCGCCCGCAGGCCAACGTGGTCACCGGCCTCATCAAGGCCAACATGCCCGGCCGCATCAGTTTCAAAGTGGCCTCCGGTATGGACTCGCGCATCGTTCTGGACCAGAAAGGTGGCGAGCTTCTCCTGGGCCAGGGCGACATGCTGTATCTCTCACCAAAGACCAGCAAGCTCATGCGCTCTCAGGGCACTTTGGTTGATGACAAAGAAATCCGCAAGGTCGTGCGGTTCCTGAAAGACGTCGCAGCCCCAAGCTTTGAGAGCCAACTCCTGCAAATCCGCACCGGCTCAGCCTTGGCCTCTGGCCTCGGGGGCGATGATGACGGTGAAGAGGGTGAACCCGGCCACGATGGCCTCCTCAACGCCCAATCCGATCCGCTGTTTAACAAGGCTGTTGAAATCATCCTTGAAACCCGCAAGGGCTCCGTCTCCATGCTCCAGCGGCGACTGGCCATCGGCTACACACGCTCCTCGCGGCTCATCGATGCGATGGGTCAGGCCGGCATCGTGGGCGACCACAAGGGCACCGTCGAGCGCGAAGTGCTGATCACGCCCGAAGAGTGGGAAGCCATGAAGGCCCAGGCCGAGATGGACGCCGCCGAGGCATCGGACTCAGCCGCGGGCCAGTCGGCCAATCCAGGCACCTCTGGCACTTCTGGCAAATTAGGCACCACCGGCGAATTGTTTGATGCCGCAACGCCAGCCACCCAACCTGCCCCAGCGCCCCAAGTGCAACTGCCCAGCCAAGCCTCCCGGCCACAACCCCAGCCCACGCACGCCGGCGATGCCCCCTTCGATCCTAACTAGCTCACCCCTAAGAGCGGTACCCGGTAGGGTACCGTGGGTGAGCGTGTTGATGATGTTTTTGAGGTTGCGCAGTGGAGAAAATGACGCGTTTGGTGTTTGGTGTTTTGGGAGTTGGAGTTTTTGGGGAAGTGCAAGTTGCTGCCCACCGTACGCTTCCGCGTACGGCTCTTATGGTTATGGGCCAGCTGGCCATTTGTTTCTGCAGACGCGATCGAAGTAGAGGTCGCGCTGGCGGTTGGCTTCCCACTGGGCGGCGAT
>JBBRKQ010000015.1:0-57037 GCA_038231815.1 Phycisphaerales bacterium | reverse complement strand
CTGCCCGAAGACCAAGTCCGCAGCTGCGCCAAAATCAAGTTCCTCCCCTTCCTCCGCATCAGCAAAAAGCTCCGCACCGATCCACTCAATGCCGAGTTTATCGAAGCCGGCCGCGCTTTTAACCGCGAACTCCTCCAGGCCCGCTCCACCGCCGGGGCACGCCTCCGCGAAATCGCATTAAACCCCGAAATCTTGCCCGAAGTCCGCCGCCTCGCCGCCTGCGTCCATGCCCGCACCGCCTACCTCCGCATCGAATACTCCGAGCTCTACGAAGGCGAAATCCCCGCCCATCTCCTGCCACCCAAGGACCCAGACTCCTTCTGGGATTCGTCCGAATTCGACACATCACCCTTCGCCGCCGCCCTCTTCAACACATCCCAAAGAAACGCCCCACTCCAACCACCGCAAACCGCCGCCCAGCGCCAAGCCTGCGCGCAGCGCATCGGCCCCATCATCACCGCGGCCGATCCCGCCACCGCCGCCGTCTCTCTCATGGCCCGCCGGGCCAGTGATCACCACACCTCCCTCACCGCCGCCGCCACCTTCAACCCTTTCGCCACCCCAAAGCCCCAGCCAACCGATATTCCCACCGGCACCGAAGCCGCCTCCGAAAACTATGACCTCACCTTCGTTCGCGTGAACAACCCCCGCTAACCCGCCGCGGCTTGCGGTGGTGGCGCTAAAATTAACCTTGGGCTATCCTGGAGGTTGGATGGAATTTTCCCATCTAAATGCGATTATCTTGACGGCCATTTCCAAGAAGTTGGCTTGGCGTCTGCGATTGTTGTCCCGCCCAGTACTTTGCTCAGCTTAAACAGGTTGCAATCGGTCGCGGCCAGCAGTGCATCGGCCAGCGATGTGGCGTGGGTGATTACAATGATTTGAGATCTCGCAGCGGCGCTTGCAATAAGACGGGCCAGAGGTGGGAGTAAATCGGGGTGGAGGCTGGTTTCAGGCTCGTTTAGGATCATCAGCGTTGGTGGGCGGGGTGAGAGAAGGGCTGAGATGAGCAGCAAGTAGCGAAGGGTTCCATCGGAGAGTTCGGCCGCTTTGAGTGAACGCAGCAGGCCGTGCTGGCGCACTTCAAGCTCGAGATAGCCGTGATCACTGGTAATGTTGATTTGTGCCCCGTTAAAGGCATCGGCAACGGCTTTGTCCAGTGCGGCGCAATCGCCGACTTCTCTGATTGTTTGCAGTGCGGCGGCGAGGTCTGCGCCGTCGCTGGCAAGCACGGGCGTGTAGGTGCCCACTTGCGGGCGGCGGGCGGGGGCTTCGAGGTCGGTGCGGAAGTGGTCGTAAAAACGCCAGTTTCGCAAACGCTCGCGCAGCAGGAGCAGTTCAAAGCCGTCTTTCGGGTCGCTGCAGTGCGTCATCATGCTGTCAAACGTGGCCAGACTGTCGAGCGCTTGCCGCCATTGGCTGGCAACATCACGGATGCGGACGCTTGGACCTTGGCGGATGGCCAGTGCGTTTGAGGAGGCGAACTTTTCACCGGTCCACACGCTTTCGCACTTGATGGAGGGATCTCGGGAGAACATGGTGTGCCCTGATTCTTTTGGAGGAAGCCCCAGGTCGATGGCGTAGCCGTAGTCGGCCCCGGAAAAACCGAGTTTGAGTGATACGGGGCCAAGCCGTTTGGTTCCTTGGATGGGGTGCTCGCCGCGGAGCATGGCTCCGGAGATGGATTCTGGTCCGGCCCAGAGTGTGGAATCAAGCCCGCCTTCGGCGGCGAGCGACTGGATCACTCGTCCTTGGGCGATATCGGACAACAACCGAAGGGCACGGTAAAGGCTTGATTTTCCGGAGCCGTTGGGCCCGGTGACAACGTTGACCGGCCCGAGCCCGAGCGTGATGTTGCGGAGCGAGCGGTAGCCAGAAATCGCGAGCGTTGTGATCATTGACAGGCGAACTGAGTAGTTTCGACGGGCAGCGCGGGCACGCAGGGGCGTTAATCCGGGCGTCCACGGCGTATCACCCGCTAGGAAATCGTAGTGTGACGGAAACCGCAAGCGGGACAGATAAGGCGAGTGTAAAACTGGGATGAGTTGGGCTTATCGGGGCTGGGTTTGCCACCGCTTGGCACGTGTGGGTTTGTCTGGCGTGCCCGCTGGTGCTATAAGCCACTCATGCTCCGCGTGACAGAGATTCGATTGCCCTTGAACCATGCCCCCGAAGCCATTGCCCAGGCTGCCATCGCGCGGCTGCAGATTGAGCCCGGGCAGCTCATCTCGTGCACGGTGGTGCGGCGGGCCCATGATGCCCGCAAGAAGTTTGCCATTTTGCTTGTATATTCACTGGATATTGAGGTGACCGATGAGGCCGCCGTGCTGGCGCGGTTTGCTGATGATGGGCAGGTGAAGCCCAGACCAGACACCGAGTACCGGTTTGTGGGCCGGGCCCCGGCAGAGCTGCGTACGCGGCCACTGATTATTGGTGCCGGGCCGTGCGGGTTGTTCGCAGCGCTGGTGCTGGCGCAGATGGGGTTTAGGCCAATTGTTCTGGAGCGCGGCAAGCTCGTGCGGGAGCGCACCAAAGACACGTGGGCCCTGTGGCGAAAATCGGTACTCAATCCTGAATCCAACGTGCAGTACGGCGAGGGCGGCGCGGGAACGTTCTCTGACGGCAAACTGTACAGCCAAATCAAAGATTCGCGGCACCTCGGTCGCAAGGTTCTGACCGAGTTTGTCACGGCGGGCGCACCGCCGGAAATTTTAGTTGAAGCCCACCCGCACATCGGCACCTTTCGATTGGTGAAGATGGTTGAAAACATGCGAGCAACGATCGAGTCGCTCGGCGGTGAATACCGGTTTGAAAGCCGAGTCACAGACCTAGACATTGAAACCAAAGGCGACGGCACGCGGCGGCTGCGGGGCGTGCTGCTGGCCAGTGGCGAGCGAGTTGTTGCGGACCATGTTGTACTGGCCATTGGCCACAGCGCCCGCGACACCTTTGAGATGCTGCACGCCCGCGGCGTATTTGTTGAGGCCAAGCCCTTTTCGCTGGGCTTTCGAATTGAGCACCCGCAGTCACTGATTGATGTTGCAAGGTTTGGAAAAAGCGCAGGCAACCCGATCCTGGGCGCTGCCGACTACAAGCTGGTGCATCATGCCAAGAACGGGCGCGATGTGTACAGCTTTTGCATGTGCCCCGGGGGCACCGTGGTCGCCGCGGCATCGGAGGTGGGCCGCGTGGTCACCAACGGCATGAGCCAGTACTCGCGTGCTGAGCGAAATGCAAACGCCGGGATTGTGGTTGGCATCACGCCAGAAGTAGACTATCCCGATGGCCCGCTGGCAGGAATCGCGCTGCAGCGGCACTGGGAGGCCGCAGCGTTTGTAGCCGGTGGCAGCACCTACGCAGCGCCGGCCCAGCTTGTGGGAGATTTCATCGCCGGGCGGCCGAGTAAATCGCTAGGCAAAGTGATCCCCTCGTACACGCCGGGCGTGACGCCGACGAATCTGGCGACTTGCCTGCCGAAGTATGCAATCATCGCCATCCGCGAAGCGCTGACGCGATTTGGACAGCAGATCCGCGGCTTTGACATGGCCGATGCTTTGCTGACTGGTGTGGAGACACGCACATCATCACCGATTCGCATCAAACGCGATGAGAGCTTTCAGAGCTTGAACACCAAGGGACTGTTCCCCGGTGGCGAGGGCGCTGGGTATGCGGGCGGAATTCTCTCAGCCGGTGTCGATGGGATAAAGCTTGCTGAGGCGGTAGCGCAGAGCATTTTGGCGGGGTGAGGCGTCCAACACGAGATGGCTTGCTCGACTAAGAATCCCGCTGGCTTCACAGTCGGTCTTCGGACGGCGCATGTTCTGTTTCATATGCTTCATGAGTTATGCATCGCAGCCCGGAAGACAACCAGAAGAGCCTTGACGTGAGCCCCATCCGACTTCGCACTGTCACGACGGCGGATTTGGATGTACTCTTTGAATTACAGTCCGACCCCGAATCCAACGACATGGCCGGCACCAAGCCGCGGACTCGTGACGGGTTCGTTGCAATATGGCACAGCCACCTCACCGACCCGACCATAAGCGCCCGGGTCATTGAGATGGACAGTGACCGCGGACCTGAAATCGCTGGCAGCATCTCGCGCTTTGTAGCGGAGGGGCACGATGCAATTGGCTACTGGATTGGGCGGGGACATTGGGGCCAAGGTGTTGCCTCACGAGCACTGGCCATGTTTTTAAGCGAGGAACACCGCCGCCCGCTGCACGCGACGGCGGCAACCAGCAACGTCGCCTCCCTCCGGATTCTGGAGAAGTGCGGCTTCCGGCGTATTGGGCTGCGGATGGGAGAGGCCACCGACCGGTTTGTAGCCCGGGAGATTGCAGACTTTGTGCTTGAGTAGCGAGCGGCACCTCTTTGCCACCTAGCGATACGGCGACCGGCGTTGCCATCAAAGTGGTGGGGCGAACGCGGTTCGGTTACCGCTTCGCTTGATGCCCCTTGGTGCGCGCAGTTTGCGCTCCATGAACAGACCGGAATGACGTTTTTTTAGTCAATCAAATATCCCTGATTGCATCGCGCAGAGGCCACCTGATACAGGGTGGTGTGGGAAATAGCGCGCTGGTGGCCTGTCGAGCCTACCGGACAAAAGAGGGCTTTTGCAAGTGAAAATCGTGCTCTTTTCATTTCGCCAGTGACCATGATCGGAGATGGGAAATTCCTGACTGAGGCAGGTGAGCAACAGCCAGAGAACGACTGCCGCATCCAACTTCGCGGCTTTGCTACGCTGCACGCTGCACGCAGCACCCCGTTGTTTGGAGCAAACCACCATGATTCATGAAGTAAAAGGCGACATTCTTCTTTCATCAGCACAAGTGATCGCGCACGGCGTGGCGCCCAACGATCCGTTTCACAGCGGCTTGGCCCTGGCGCTTCGGGAGCAGTACCCGGCGATGTACAAGGACTTCCGGCACTATGGCCAGAACACGCACCCCAAAGCCGGGACCATTTGGGCGTGGGCTGGTGTGGGCGAGGGGCCGCACCACGCAGTCCGGATTGTGGCGCTGCTGACGCAGGATGGCGGCTTCCAACACGGCGACAAGCCCGGACCCGCCCACACTAACCTTGTGAACCACGCCCTCAAGGCGCTGCACACTTGGGTTCAAAGCGAGAAAATTGAGAGCCTTGCACTGCCGCGGCTGTGCACGGGCGTAGGCGCCCTTGCATGGGAGACGGTCCTTCCGCTGATTCACACGCACTTTGGGGCAATGAAACTGCCGGTGTACGTGTACAGCACGTATGTCAAAGGCTTGAAGGCAAGCGAAGAAAAACAGCCGGTTGAAGTGTCGCCATGAGCTGAACATCACACTTTGCAATGTGACTGCCCGGAGAGGTCACAAAGTCAAGCCCGGGACTAAGAGCACCAGGGGGATGCGGTGTATCAAGGAATCTATTTTTGCTGGTTGCCGGCGCCTGCTAGCGCGTACTCTGGCGGCATGACGACCGGCGATGATGCGCTGCAACCGCTGATGAGACAACTGCAAGGCCGCTTCGTCGTCTTTGAAGGCGCCGATGGCTCCGGCAAGAGCACGCAGTTTAAACGCTTGGCCGATGTCGCCGAGGCGATGAAGCTGCCCCATGTGCTGGTGCGGGAGCCGGGGGGCACGGTCACAGGCGAGGCGATACGTCATGTGCTGCTTGACAAAGCGAACACGGGCATGTCGGTCCGCTGCGAGATGCTGCTGTATATGGCGTCCCGAGCGGAGCTTGTCGCATCGGTCATGATGCCCGCACTACGGGAACGAAAACTGGTGCTGGCCGATCGCTTTGTGCCGTCAACGCTTGCGTATCAAGGCACAGCGGGCGGCATCAGCACGGCGGATATCTCGGCCGTGGCCCGGGTGGCCACCGGCGGGCTGATGCCGGACCTGGTGCTGCTGTTTGACTTGGATCAGGACACCGCATCAAAGCGGCTGAGCCCGAAGCTTGACCGGATGGAGTCCAAGGGTGCGGCGTTTCATCAGCTTGTTCGCAAGGGCTATCTCGAGCAGGCTAAGAGCGATCCAGGGCGCTATGCCGTGATTGATGCATCCCAGCCGCAGGAGGCGGTTTGGCAACAACTCTGCCGCACGCTCGCGGAACGTGTTGCCCGGCTGCCCGCCCTCCAAGGTTGACGCAGGTTTTAACCAGCAACTCAGAACGCCAACTTGTATTCGAGTGTCAGGGCATTGCGGCGAACATCGCCACGCCGGTCGAGTACGGGCAACGTTCCGGAGAGGTGCTGCCAGCCAATGCTGATCTCGGCGTTGTTGCGGAGTCGAAAGGCCGCTTCGACCTTTGCTTCAAGATACGGCGCGCCGCCGACTGGCTCCACCGAGGTCAGGGTTGAACCACGGATAACGGTTCGCTCATCAAGTTTCACGCTTGCGCCTGCGCCTGCAACAGCGATCGGGCTTGAAGATGATGCGCCGGTGTTGCTGGCTGAATCGAGCATCGCACCGCGCCCCCCACCCATTGCTGTGAGCGTGATCGGGCCCACCGCCAGCATATCAGCCTGAAGCGTCGCATCGGCGAGCTTGCTGCCGGCGGTGCGATCCACACCCGGTAGCGAGAGCGAGCCAACGGCCGAGCCGCGGTTGATAAGCAAATCGCTCATGCCCACATCAAGGCGAAGACCGCTCACGAGATCAAGCTCGCCACCCGTGCGGCCCAGCAGTGTGCTGGAACCGGATCGGAATCGCACCGTTGCGCCAGTGCCGGTAAGCATGACGCTTGTGGCTTCATCAACGGTAAAGCGTGTCTTAGCGAGATCGGTTTGAAACATTACCCAGCCGGAATGCTCAGCCCCTGCGGCAGGCTGAGACGAGGTGCCCGGAGCCGATGTTTGGTTTGGCTCGACCAGACTGGCGCCGCGGAGTTCATCATGGGCTTGTGCGGCGGAAACCCCGTGTGCGAGGCCGCAGCCTAGCACAAGTCGAATAACAAGATTGGACCATCGCACCGCATCCATTACTCTTACACCATACGCCCGAGGCGGGGGGTAGTTCACCACCGCATCCGCTCATTGGTAAGCCACACCCAAGGGTTTCGCCACCGGGTTGGATATGGATGCGGCAAGCACGGATGGCGGGCGAAAATACAAGATTCAGCGATGGCACGGGCTATCGTCTGGCCTTAGTTTGTATCGCCTCGTCGTGTTACACCGTGGAACGTGCGCTCTTTATCTTGCTGGCGGGGATGCTTAGCGTTGCCGGGCTGTGGCTGCTGTACCGGGGGGTGTTCTTTGATTTGGCTCGGGGCGTGCCGCGGTGTTGTCGGTGTTGGTATCCGCTGGTTGTTGTTGCTGGGGCGGCGGAACTCGAGAGACCGGCTGACAGCGGCGGGGCGGCAAGAGACTCGGTAACGTGCGCTGAATGTGGCACGGTTCACAGCACCCGAGAGCAGATGCTTCGCACGCGCCGGTCAAAGGCGCGTGTTGCCTTGGCGTGCCTGTTGCTGGGATTGGCACTGGTGGCACCAGTGGTGCCGGGTATTCGGGCGAGTGGCCTGTGGCCATCGCTCCCGGAGTGGGCGGTGTACGGGGCGGCCAAGATTGCCGGAAGGGACAGTGCGGCGTGGAAAGAGCTTGAGAAGCGGGTATTGGAGGACACAAGGCTGCCGCGGGGAACATGGGGCGTTTCGCGCGAATTGATCACGGCCTCAATTGTGCGCACGCGCGGTGTGTGGCCAGTTGAAACCACGCCGCGCATCAGAGCGCCGCGGCTGCTGGCACCGTTTACGGTGAACGGAGTGGATTCAAACAGTAAGGCCATCGCAGCGTACTTACAGCCCGAGGCTGCTGCGTGGAGTGGGCTCCCGGAACTGCCCAGCCATGAGGTGTATTGGGAGGAGCGCACGCTGCCGGTTGACAGGCCCGCGGGCGTTGCCGAAGATGCTGGCGCCTGGCAAACGACGATTTTTGGGCTCATTGGCGGCAGGCTCAGTAGCTTTGAAGTCGCTTGGACGTTTGATTCGGAGATCAGCCGGATCATCACCCCGCACGGCGGGCCGGGTTTAGATGAGGCAGTGCGAGCCTATTTATCACCAACGCTGATTCGGGGAATGACAACCCATCTGCCGGCGGTTTCGCTGATTCGGGGTGGCGTGCGGCCGCCGGAACTTGCGGATCATGCCCTCGGGCTGCGGATCACGATAAAACGAGGGGAAACTATTGCGGCGACGGGCTGGTGCTGGCACGCTGGCGATGCGGGCCGGCCAAACGGCAGGGCCGACAAGCCGCCTGTATTGCTGACAGTGCTGGGAGAGGACAGCCAACTTGCCGTCGCGTTTGAGGCACTTGGCCCGGAGAACCTGCCGGGTGCGGAGTGGACGATGACGATTGAGTCGGACTTGATTCTCGCGCTGCGCGACTTTGAGGCGAGCAAGTGTTGGCAAGGCAAACTTGTTTGGCCCTTGGCCGATGCGCTGCGGGCGCGTTGAAGTTGCTGGCGATGGATTGTATTTTGGCGGTGTGCTGCCACGGCTCCCGGATGACCGAAGAACCCTGAGCGCCTGAATGGAACAGCGCGGACTTGGTTCCCGAACTTTTCCTGCGGGCAGCGGTGGAGCGGGAGGCTACATTCCCTTCTTGCCCACGGCGGCGGAACGAACAAGGAAGCGCCGTTGACTGTAAATCTCGCGCGGTTGTCTCCAGCCAACTTTCGATAGAAGTTCACTTATGTTGCTCACTCCACTTTCGCTTGGTCGTCCTTCAGATAAATCTGGTTCCCTCACGCTGCACAATCGGGTGGTGATGGCGCCGCTGACACGGTGCAGGGCGGCTGCGGGGCATGTGCCCGATGCGCTCAACGCGGAGTACTACAGGCAGCGGGCGGGCGCCGGATTGATTGTCAGCGAAGCAACCCCAATTTCACCGCAGGGACAGGGCTATCCGGATACGCCGGGAATTTACAACGCCCAGCAAGTTGCAGGGTGGCAACTGGTGACGAACGCCGTTCACGCGGCGGGTGGCCGGATTGTGCTGCAGCTGTGGCATGTCGGCCGGATCTCTCACCGGGTGTACCAGCCAGACGGGGCGCTACCGGTATCAGCATCCGCAGTGACGCAGCCGGGCAAGTGCCGACTGCCAGACCACACACACGCGCCATACGAGGCGCCACGGGCGCTGGAGACAACGGAGATACCGGGGATTGTGGCGAGCTTTGCCGCGGCTGCTGCGCGGGCGCGGGAGGCAGGCTTTGACGGTGTGGAGGTGCACGGAGCCAACGGGTATCTGCTGGATCAGTTTATTCGTGATGGCACGAATGTGCGCACAGATGAGTATGGCGGGTCGATCGGCAATCGGATTCGATTTGCGCTCGAAGTCACAGCCGCGTGCGTGCGGGCGTGGCCAGCGGGCAGGGTTGGAATCCGGCTGTCACCAAACAACATGGGAAACGGGCAGCCGGGCGGCGCTGATGACAGCGACCCGCTGGCGGTGTACAGCGAGCTTGTGCGAAAGCTGGATGCAATGCCGCTGGCGTACTTGCACATTATGAATCCTTGGAAGCGAGCGGCGGCCGGGGCGACTGCTGGAACATCACCGGATGTGCTTGTCGGAGCGTTCCGCAAACTCACAACGCTGCCGATCATCACCAATGTTGGCTTCACTCAGGAAAGTGCCGAGGCAATGCTGGCGAGCGGGGATGCCGATGCGGTGGCGTTCGGCAAGCTGTTTATCAGCAACCCAGATCTGGCGGAGCGATTTGCCGAGCACGAGCGTGGTGATACATCGCCACTGAACCCTTGGGATGAAACAACCTTTTATACCAGGCCAGGAATGACCCGGGAGAAGGGGTATACGGACTACCCGCCTCGAAACCAATCGAATCATTCGGGAATTGTAAATAAATAGATTTTCATCGAAATGTTGTGAACACAGGCAATCTCGCATAACGTATAATTCGTTTCTTCGGCCTGGCCCAGCGACCTGCTGAGAGTTTTTAGACCTTTCACCTCCTTCCCGTCGCCGGATTTGTGCGGCAAGCCGGGATCTTTTCAGCGTTCGCGTACCACACGTTCCTGACTTAACAGAATCGAGCATTCATGCACACCGTCGCACCTGAAGTACTTACCGCGCAGCTGAACTGGCGATACGCCACCAAGAAGTTTGATTCCAGCAAGAAGATCCCGGCGGCAACGTGGCAGCAGATTGAAAACGCGCTGGTTCTAGCGCCATCCAGCTATGGCCTGCAGCCTTGGAAGTTCGTGACCGTGGCGGATGCGAGTCTGCGGGAAAAGTTAAAGCCAGCGAGCTACAACCAGTCGCAGATTACCGATGCCTCACACTTGGTGGTGCTGGTGCGCAGGATTGAAGTAACGCCAGCGGACATTCACGCGTACATCGCGCGGATCGCGGAGGTTCGCAAAGTGCCTACAGATGCGCTTAAGGGCTTTGCGGACATGATGGTGGGATCAACGGCGAATCCAGCCCATCTGCCGGGCGGCTCGATGGACACGTACACACGATCGCAAGTTTATATCGCGCTGGGCTTTGGCTTGTACACAGCCGCCCTGCTGGGGATTGATGCGTGCCCGATGGAGGGCTTTGATGCGGGCAAGTATAATGAAATTCTTGGGTTGACGGCGCTCGGCTACAAAGCCTCGGTCTTGGCTGCGTTTGGCTATCGCAGTGCCGATGACGAATTATCGCGAATGGCCAAAGTGCGCATGAAGCACGAGGACGCGTTTATTCGCCGGTGATTCGGGATATGAGTTGGCGAGCGGGCACGGCGGGGCTTGATGTGACGGCTGGCAAAAAAATTCACCGCTGCGGGGTGACTTGTTTGGCTCTCCCCGCAGATTTTTTGGAGTATTCGGATATGACAATGATTCAAGCAATGGCGGCACTGGCACCGAAGGCGGCTCTGACGGAGTTTTCATACGAGGCTGGCCCGCTTGGGGATGAGCACATCGAAATTGATGTGCAGTACTGCGGCATCTGCCACAGCGATCTGTCGATGCTGAATAACGAGTGGGGCATGTCCAGCTACCCGCTTGTTGCCGGGCACGAGGTGACCGGAACGGTGGCCGCGCTTGGCAGCAAAGCCAAGGGGCTCAAGGTGGGGCAACGGGTGGGACTGGGCTGGTTCAGTGAATCTTGCATGTCATGTAGCACGTGCATGCATGGGGACCACAACTTGTGCGGCAAGGCAGAGGCCACGATCGTGGGCCGCCACGGCGGCTTTGCCAAGAAGGTCCGGGCACACTGGTCATGGGCCACAGCGCTGCCGGATAATCTGGACATTGCCAAGGCCGGACCACTTTTCTGCGGCGGCATCACGGTGTTCAACCCGATTGTGCAGTTCGGGATCCGCCCGACTGACAAGGTTGGCGTGATCGGAATCGGCGGGCTCGGGCATATGGCCCTGCAGTTTCTGAATAAATGGGGCTGCGAAGTGTTCGCATTCACCAGTTCGGAGGCCAAGGGCAAAGAGGCCAAGGGCTTCGGAGCACATCAGATTGTCAACTCAACGAACGATGCGGATATTGCCAAGGTCAAGGGGCTGCTTGACTTTGTTTTGGTAACAGCGAACGTGCCACTGAACTGGGCTGGGTACATTGAAGCGCTGGCACCCAAAGGGCGACTGCACTTTGTTGGCGCGGTGCTCGAGCCGATCGCGCTCGGGGCGTTCCCGCTCATCCTCGGGCAAAAATCCGTGTCGGGTTCTCCAGTCGGAAGCCCGGCGACGACGCGGCACATGCTGGAGTTCTGCGGCAGGCACAACATCGCAGCGCAGTGCGAGATGTTCCCGATGACCAAGATCAACGAAGCGCTGCGGCACGTTGAGCAGGGCAAAGCCCGCTATCGAGTCGTACTTGAGAATGACCTGAAGTAAGTGCGGCTTGATTGCGCGTGGCAAAGTCCATCGCTTACCGTGGTGATTGCGCGAAGTGCTTGCCACCGATGACCACCGCGGTGCAGTGTGTGGTAAACTCAAACGGGTCGCCGTCGTAACACGCGACATCGCCGTCTTTACCGACTTCAAGCGAGCCTACGCGTGCGCTGATGCCCAGAAGTGTGGCGGCATCGATGGTGATGGCACGCAGCGCCGCCTCCTGACCGAGGCCGTGCGCAGCGGCCATGGCGGCTTCAAACAGGACTACCCGGGTTTTCGGGACATACGCCTCGTAGCCTGCTTGGAAACAGAACGGAATGCCAGCGGCCTTGAGTTTGGCGGCGGTCTCAAAGCTGGCGTTCTGCATCTCGCCGTAGGCCCGGGCCATGGTGGGGTGAATGATGATCGGGATACCCGCGGACTTGATCTGGTCGATGAGCGTATAGCACTCGGCGGCACCATCGAGAATGAGCTTGAACTTGAACTCCTCGGCCAGACGGAGCGCGCCGGCGATGTCCTGCGTGCTTTGTGCCGTGATCAGCAGCGGGGTCTTGCCGCTGAGTACATCGACCAGGCTTTCCATCCGCAGGTCGCGGCCCGCGGGCTTGGCCTCCGCATCCGGCTTGGCATCGGCGGCGCGCGCATCGGCGGCGGGCGCATCGGGCTTTTCACCCTTGGCCACGCGGGCGAGCCGGTCACGATATTCCTGAGCTTTAATCAGCTCCGCCCGCAGCAGGGCGATGGCTTTGCTGCGATTGCCGGGGACCGAGGTACCACCTTTGTGAGCGCTGGGGCCAAGGGTTGCGCTGATCATGGCGACCGGCGTGATGACACAATCAGCGACCGTGCCGCCGCTGGTTTTGGCGATCAGGGTCTGGCCACTGATCAGCTCACCCGGGGCGTGGCCGGTGTGGATGGTGGTGACGCCGAGTGTGCGCACAAACTCGACAAGCGGGTCGGACGGGTTAAACGCATCGATCGCGCGCAGCTCCGGCTGCATGGGTGCGGAGCGTTCAAGCTGATCGGAATCCGCCTTGGTGTTTAGCAGGCCGGAGAGGCCGACGGTGGATCGACCATCGATCAAACCGGGCACCGCGATGTTGGCTTGGATGATCGTTGCGCCAGCGGGGGTTGGCACGCTCGCGGCTTTGCCGATGCTGGTGATCTTTCCCTTTTCGATGATGATGGCACCATCGGTAAGGTCACCGGCGGAGGACATGGTCTTGATGAGCTTGGCGTTGATGCGCACCGGTGCGATCTCAAGTGCGAGGCAAGGCGCTGCTGCGGTGAACAGGAAGGCGGCGGCCAACAGCAAAGCGTTACGAGTGAAGATGTGCTGCATGGGGGTGCTGAGATGGAGACAGACCGAAGAATTGATGCACAGCGCGGCCGAAGGTTCCGGGCTGCTGTGAATATGGAGCAGGGGAGTGTAAGAGGAAGCGGGAGGAAGGCGTGCAGAAAAGTGAAAAGTACCAAGAGGAAGGCAAATGCAGGAGTGAAGGCAGAGGCAGCGAGCCGGATTTAAGAACTTGAAAATTAACGAGCACGGAACCAAGGGCGGAGCCAAATCACCGAATGCTCAAACTGCCGATCACGGATGGCCACCTAGAACACAACTTACTTCAACTCACGGATGAAAATGTTAGCAAACTCGATTGCGCCATCATGCTTTTGAAGAGCGATGGGGCCTGCCGGGTTCATGCCGGGTAGCTCAGCACCATCGAGCACTTGGGAGCCGTTGAGGTTCACACTCAGCTTGGAGCCTTGAACTCGGATGATGAAGCGGTTCCACTGGCCAATCGGCTTATCAGCATTGGATTTTGGAGTGACGCCCGCACGGACCGCGGCGGGCTGAGAACCATCGGTGCGATAGCCGTAGACCTCACCGGAGCCCACCGGCCAGCACCAGATGTTGACCTGGCTCTTGCTGGAGCCTCGAACATACACACCGCTGTCCCCGGCATCCATCACGCGCTGGAGCTTGGGCTTGCCAGCTTCATCGTTCGGTTGGGAACCATCAGCCAGGATGATGGGGCGGTCCGTAGGCTCGCCCTTGCCGGTCCATCGCCAATCAAGCATGAGCTCGAAATCTTTGTATTCGGCCGCAGACCAGAGATCTTCACCTTTTCCATCGAACACGAGCCGCCAGCCCGTTGGTACGAAATGGCCTTCGTGGGCTTTCTCGGCCTTCCACTTGGCCAGACTGGTACCGTTGTAGAGCGACTGCCAATCAGCGCGGGGTGCGGCGGTGTGCGGCGCACCAATTGGCACAAGTGTTTTGAGCGGCTTAATGCGAATGTTGCGGTACATCGCGGCAGCCCCGGAGCCGGGCAAGAGTGCGATGTGGCCGCGCTGGATGGCCAAGCGCTCGGCCTTGCTGACGATGGCACCGTTCAGAGCGACTGTGACGGTGTCTGCGTTGCAGTCGATACGGAAGTGATTCCAGAGCCGGGCTCTTGGAGCCGCACCTGAACTGTTAATCTGCGGCGGAATCGCCCGATAGGTGCCGGGCCATGCCCTCACCGATGAATCGCCCCGGATAAATCCCGCAGCAGCGCTGAACGAAGCGCCACCCAAAGGCTCGATATCACCCTGACCGATTCCGGCAGCGGTGCGATTGCCGATGCCCGCGCCGATGCGGAGGCCGCGGGGCAGCGGTGAGCCCGCGGCCGGGAGCGCATCAGCATGGACCAAGACGCCGCCAGCGGCATCATCACCAGCCATGCTCCATTCCAACTCAAGCGTGTAGTTGTCGTACATTGCCTCGGTCATCAGGCAGCCGATGGCATCCGGACGGCCTGTCAGGACACCATCGGTGGCGGCCCAGCCACGGCTATCACCGGTGGCTGTGTTCCACTTTGACAGATCAGCGCCGGCAAGCAGCGGCTCGAAGCCGGGCTCGGCAGAGAGGTAGCCAGTCGCGGCGGTTTCGGCGCGTTTTACGGCCATCCAGTCATCGCTGCGGAAGCCTGATGCGGGAAGACCGCTGGCCCCAAAGAGTGTGGCAATCGGGCTGTCTGACCAGGCGTAGCGAACGGCCTTGGGTGCGCTGACGTTGGAACTGGTGACCGTAAGTCCATCGGCCGAGGGCGTAACCCGGGCCGTCGCGGGCCAGAAGACTTGGTCTTCACCGGCGAGCTCGAACATGCCGCGGCCGTCATCATCCAGCCGGATGGGGCCGGAGCCCGGTTCAAAGCCAATTGATGCTGTCGCGCCGCTAAATGTAAATGCCGCGGGGCGAGGCCCATCGGCCACGACAGCAGACTTACCGTAGGTTTTCTTCAGGGCTTGAATAGCCAGGCGGTGGCCAACTTCCTGCTTGTTGTCGGGGTGGATGTCGCCCACATTGCCGTTGTCAAGGGTGATGGCGATGCCGCGGGGGCTGATGAACGCCGGTGGATCTTTGATCGAGGGCTTGCGGAGTGTCATGGCCTCCTGGGCGTGCCGCAGGTGGGCGGCACCGTCGTATCCGCCATAGTGGTATGGCGCGATTTGGACGCAGAAAAAGGAGAGACTCGGGTTGTTAAAACGTGTGGCCAGATCGGTGATGAATGCATCCTGAAGCTGCTGGTACGTGTCGGCCCGACTCACGTTGGACTCGCCTTGATACCAAATCACGCCCTTGGGCGTGAGGCCAGTGAGAGGTGAGAGCATCCCGGACGAAAGAGCCGAGGCGGTGTTGGGGTTGTTCGTCGGGTCTGTGGGCATTGGCGGGAGCGCATCGAGCTTGGCTCCAGGGGCGATGCGCCACGGGCCAGCCAGCGAGATGCTCTCGGCGGAGCCCTCCAGCTTGAGCATGTACTGCTCGGGATTGCCGAGCATGCCGCCGGGGCCACCGGTATCAAGCACACGGATAGCGAGTTGAGTTTCACCGGCCTTGACCAGTTCACCGGGAACAAAGTACCGGCGCGGCGTCGCGAATTTGTCGCCCCCGTAAGACTCACCGATGATCTTGCCGTTCCAGCGGAAATCGTCGCGATCATCAACAGGCCCCAACTCCAGGACCAGCGGCTTGCCGGCCCAGTTGGCGGGAATGGTCACGCTGCGACGGAAGTAGAAAAGGCCATCCATCGCGGCGAGGTCGCCATCAACCGGACCCGGCACCTGTATCTGCCGCCACGCGGCATCTGCAAAGTCGGGTGTGTCCCAGCCAGCGCCGATCAGGGGGCTCTTGTTCATAGAGATTGCATCCAGCCCTTGCCACCACGCGTTCATTGCGACGCGGCGGGCCTCACGACCCGCCAGACCGCTGAACTTCACCAAAGTCTGGGCCTCTTCTCTCGCGCCGGGCACACCACTGCCAATCAAGCCGGATGGCGTGATCCAAGCTTCGATACGCGTGCCGCCCCACGCGGCGTACACAAGGCCAATGGGTACATCAAGCTGGCTCGCAAGTTCGCGGCCGAAGAAATAGCCGACGGCCGAGAAGGTGCTTGCCGTTTCGGGCGTGCACGGCTGCCAGGTCGCGGCAAGATCGAAGCGCGGCTCGATCGATGCGTTGCGAGGAACTTGGAGCAGGCGGATCCTGGGATTGGCGGCTTTGGAAAGTTCATCGGCAGCGGAGGGCAGCGCCGGGAGGACAGGGCCGCGCTGGCGACCCGCGCCGATAGAACCCAACGACCATTCCATGTTGCTTTGCCCGGAGCAAAGCCAGACTTCTCCTAGGAATACATCACTGAGCGTGATGGTGTTTTTTCCGGTGATGGTGATAGTCTGCGGGCTGGTGTCGGTGGCGGGGGTTGAGAACGTCACGGTCCAGCGACCGGTGGAATCGCTCTGGGTGACCAGCGGAGACTTTGTACTCCCCGGTCCGGTGAGAAAGCTGGCCGAGATGGAAATTTGCTCGCCCGACGGCGCAACGCCCGAGAGCACCACGCTGGCACGCTGCTGGAGCACCATGCCGGACTGGAAGACCGGGTCGAGCGTTACATCTGCCCGTGCCGTGCGGGCGGCCGGCAATTGTGCGGCCAAGCCGAGCGCGCTTAGGGTCAGAACGCAAAGGAGTCGGTCGCGGTCGGGTGCGGTTGGCTGAAGGTGTGTCATGGGGCGGTTCTTGAGTTTGAGAGTCTGCTCAAGGCAAAAGAGGCAATTGAATATCGGCCAGAAATTGATAGCGCCGGAGAGTTCCGGCCACGGGAGTGTGGATCTAACCTTATCCGTGAGCGCACGACCAACCACTGCCGTACCGAATTCATCTTCCGGATTGCCCGCCGGCCAGCCCCAAGGCAGCGGCGCTGCTTTGGCCACCGGGGGAGCCAGCGGACTGGACGACTCCCGCCATTTGCTGGAGCTTCGCGGGATGCCGCGGCAGCGATTGGTGGAATTGCTGCATCTGGCCCGGAAGTTTCGCGATCGGATAGGGCCCGCACCGGTGAATCTTTCAGAGGGACCCGTGGGCGATGAGCTGCGGGGCAGGGTGGTGGGAAACCTGTTCTTTGAGGACAGCACCCGCACGCGGGTGAGTTTTTCAGTGGCGGCCAAGCGGCTTGGCGCAGAGGTCATTGATTTGGCCAGCGCGGGCAGCTCGGCAAGCAAAGGGGAAACGGTTATCGATACCGCGGCCAACGTGGCGTCGATGGGGGTGGATGCACTGGTGATTCGCCACCGATCAAGCGGGGCCGCCCACATGATTGCCAAGGCGCTTGACGGCCTGGTGGGCAGCGTGGGTGGCGGGGTGCTGCACAAGCCGTGCTCGGTGATTAACGCGGGAGATGGGCGGCACGAGCACCCAACACAGGGGCTGCTGGATATCTTCACCGTGGCCGATGCCTTTGGCCGACTGGAGAGCTTTGACCTGACAGGGATAACGCTTGGGATTGTCGGCGATATTGGCTCATCGCGGGTGGCAAGATCTGGGATTGCCGGATTCTCGGCACTCGGGGCCCGGGTGGTTTGCATCGGTCCGCCGTCGCTGGTTCCCAGCGCGATTCGTACTCTGGGATGCGAGATCAGCCATGACCTTGATGGGATCTTGCCAGAGCTAGACGTGATCAACGTTCTGCGGATTCAGTTTGAGCGGCACGAAGTAGGAACGGGGGCCACGGTTGCTGAGAATCAGCCTGCCGCCAAGAGTTCCGCGGCGATAGCGTCGATCCGTGAGTACACGGAGTTCTTCGGCCTCACCGCAGCACGTGCCGAGAAGCTGAAGCCCAAGGCGATTGTAATGCACCCCGGGCCGATCAACCGCGGTGTGGAGCTGGCCAGCAGCGTGGCCGATGGCAAGCGATCACTGATCCTGCGGCAGGTACACCACGGTGTGGCGGTGCGCATGGCGGCGATGGCGATGTGCATCGGCACGTGACTGCACAGCGGTTTATTTGATGCGGCGGCGTTGCCTTTTTCTGCGTTGCTCTGCGTTGTGCTGCTCCTGCGGCGCGGCTTTAAAACGTTTCTGGTACGAGGGATTCACGATGAACGCCACGCCCGCTCCATCCTTTGCCGACCCTGCGCCGCAGCGGCCGCCGTTTGCCCTGCGCGAAGCGCACGCCCACCTGCTGGCGTACGGCCAGTCGCTGACAACTCCGTCGCTGGCGAAGTGCCAAAGTTTGGCGGAGTGCCTTGGGCTGATTCGCCAGGAGGCCGCGAAAGCAAACCTCGCCGGGCCCCGAGCGAGTGGTTGGGTGCGGTTTGCCTCTGCCCACAACAACAACTGGCCTGAAGCGCGGTGGCCAACGCCAGCTGAGCTTGAGGCCGCATCCGACGGTGTGCCGTGTGTGGTGATGTCGTTTGATCATCACACCGCCGTTTGCAACTTCGCTGCGCTGGATGCAGCGGGGCTGAAGCCGGGTGAGACCGTACCCACCAACGGTTTGGTGGAGGTTGATGAGGCGGGCAGGTTTACCGGCGTGCTGCACGAGCAGGCCGCGTACAAAGTGTGGGGCAGCGGGCCGGAGCCAACGCACGAGCAGATGCGACAGGGGCTGGGCCGTGCCCTGACCAGCCTCGCGGCTATGGGCTTTGCCGAGGTGCATGACATGCTGGCACCCCCACTGCTGCCCGAGTTGTTGGCCGAGCTGGCCGCAACTGGCACGGTGCTGCCACGAATTCGCATGTACTGCGCACCCGAGCACGCCGAAGAGTTCCTGCGCACACGTGGGCGGTGGCCAGCGGGAGTTTCGTTTGGCGGCATGAAATTGTTTGCAGATGGCACACTTTCTAGCCGCACAGCGCTGATGGTGCACCGCTACAGCGAGCCGCTGGCGGATGCCTCTCGCGGCAGGTGCATGACGTCGCCCGGGGCGATTGGCCAAACGCTTGCCCGATGCCATGAGCTTGGCGTGGGGCTTGCGGTGCACGCTATTGGCGATGGGGCGGTAAAAATGGTGCTAGACTGCGTGGAGCGGTTGGATGGCCAGCTTGCCGGCACACCCAGCCGGTGCCGGGTGCGAATAGAGCACGCGGAGCTTATCGACAAGCTTGATGTGCCACGATTTGTGCGCCTGAAGGTGGACTGTTCCGTGCAGCCGTGCCATTTGCTGTGCGATGTAGAATCACTGAAGCGGTACGTTCCGCACCGGCTTGATCGTGTACTGCCGCTGCGCGAACTGCTCGATGCAGGGCTCATCGCGGGGCGGCTGGGTGTGGATGCCGCGGACGGAGCTGATGCACACGCAATTTGCAATGCGCCGGCGGGACTGGTGTTTGGCTCCGACGTGCCGATCGTGCGGGCCGAGCCGGAAGATTCGGTCTCCGCGGCGGTGTATCGAAAGCGTGCAGCGATGAACGAGAGCGAAGCCATCGCGCCAGGGCAGGCGCTGAGCTTGGCGGAGGCGTGGAGCTGCTTTGTGGCACCGGGCCAATAGCCGTCCGCCGATAAGGCCGAGGTGTTCGTAGCGAGACATCTGGGCCTAAGCACGAGGCCATGCCTGCGGCCGACAGGCAAGCGCATGTTTGACTATCGGTTTTTCGGAGCAATCGATGGTTTGTAGACCGATAACTGGTCATGTGGGGGATGAGCCGACGCTGGAGCGTTGGTTTGACTAAACTTCCCTCCGCGCGGGTGGACAAGGGCCACCGTCGCGGCACAACACGGAGTACGCAGTACATGAGCACCATTGGTCTTGGTATGGACACCGTCATCGGCGGTCAGGAAATCAAGCGCGACGCGGCAGTCGCAAAGCAGCACGTTGACTTGGCCATGAAGGCCGAGGCACTGGGCGATCACGACAAAGCCTTGGCAGAGCTTCGCAGGGCAGTCGCGGCCGACCCGACCGACCCGCGCGCTTTGTTCAAGCTTGCACTGCACCTTGACCTGGCCGGTGAGGATGAGGAAGCAATCCAGCATTACGAGCAGATCGTTGAGCGGCCACCGGCGCCGATTAACGCGCTGCTCAATCTGGCAACGCTGTACGAGGACCACGGCGACTTCGCCCGGGCTGAGCGCTGCATCAAGCAGGTGCTGGATACTGACCCAAATCACGGCAAGGCTCGTTTGTTCATGAGCGATGTGGCCGCCAGCAAGGGCATGGTCAAGGAAGACGATATCGAGAAGGACCGCTATAAGCGGTCGGCTTTGTTTGACACTCCGGTGACGGACTTTGAACTCTCGGTACGTGCCCGTACGTGCCTGAAGAAGATGTCCATCCGCACGCTGGGTGACCTGATTAAGACCACCGAGGCCGAGCTGCTGAGCTACAAGAACTTTGGTGACAACTCGCTGGTCGAGATCAAGCAGATGCTCGCGGCCAAGGGCCTGAAGCTTGGCCAAGGCCGCGATGAAGCCCACCGCGCGGTGCGCAAGCAGATGATCGACCAGTACAAGGGCACAGCTCAGGAGAGCGTGCTGCAAAAGGCAGTGGGCGAGCTGAATCTTTCAGTTCGTGCCCGCAAGGCGCTGCAGCTTCTCAACATTCACTCGCTGGGCGAGCTGATCACCCACACCGAGGCGGAATTGCTGGGTGTCAAGAACTTCGGCGCGACATCGCTGTCGGAAGTTCGCCAGAAGCTGACGGAGTTTGGCTTGCTGCTCCGCAAGATTGATTCGTAATCAGCATTGCTCTGATACAAACCTGTTCCAATCTCACGACCCCGCTGCAACGCAGCGGGGTTGTTTGTTTCTACGGCATCGATTGTCCAGTCGATGTTCAGCAAACCGCCCTTAGGCTAGGTTTTGCTGAGGCCCACGCACAGGCCAAATCCATCGGCCGTGAGGCCGCTGCCACGATGCCGATTCAGGCTCCATTCACTGCCCAAATTTCTTCAAATCACCCACCATACCACCCAGCCCAAGCTTGTCGGCTTCCTTGCCAATTTCCTCAATGATGGCATCCTTAGCCTTGCTCATGGCATAGTTCACGGCCCGCTGGATCAGCTCCTCCATCCGCGAGTGAACCTCGTGCCCGCCCGCGGCCGCATCCTGCACCACCTTTGGATTGATGCTGATAGCCAGCACTTCCAGCTTGCCGGAGACCTTCACGCTAATGCTCTTGTCGGGCGAGTCAACGGTGATGGTTCGCCGGGCAAGCTCATCCTGCACCGTCTGGGCGGCTTTGGCAACCGCATCTTTGTTCTTCATCAACCCGGCTATGGCGGACATGGCTTTGAGATTATCAAACATTGTGCGCCAATGTAGGAGGATAACCGGCCCACGGGCTCTACCAACCGCTTACTTGGATTTGATGATCTTGCTGACACGCTCGGCCAGTTCGTTTGGCACTGGAATAGTCAGGTGATATTGGGCAATCAGCCAGGGGCCGTCACTCTGGGCCGGGACACCAACCTTTGAAGAGGTGCCCGCCGCACGGGTGAGCACTCCGGTGCCCCGGCAGGTGCCGTATTTAGCGTTTTCCAGAATTTCATCGAACCACGCGGTTCGGCCATCAGCAGAGAGCGTGATGTGCCGCGAGCCGGGCTTGGGGGTGTACTTCCAGCCTTTCTTGGCGGCAAACAGAGGCCGGGCGTATTCCTTGAACTGGCCCACCATCCAGCGCTCGGTCGCATCTGTGCCGATGAACACCCCATCCGCAGCGAAGCAGGCGAAGTAACGGTCAAAGGCGGCTGGCCCCACGGTGAGCGCTGAGGCCGCGGCTTCGTGCAGCTCATCAAGCACGGCCAGCACCTGACGCTGACCATCGGACAGATCGATATCGCCTCGGCTTACCGCGCGAAGGGTGCTGAGTTCTTCCATGACTTTCTCCGGCGTCAGTGACTTGATCATGTGGGCATCGTCCTGCACGGTGACCACTGTCCCATCAAGCTTGTACTTGGTAATTGACTCTCGCATGAATCTGGCGGCATCCAGCCACTGCGCGGTATCACGGGCACCCACCCACATTCGCAGCGGCACACCACTGAGTTTGGCCACCGTGGTTTTAGAAACCCCGGGCGGCATCGCCCCCGGAAAGGCCAGCACCGCGGCGGTGCGACCGGCAAAATCAAGCCCGAATCGCACCGATGACACCCCGCCATTGGATGCACCGACAGCGTAGAACTTACCACCCTCGGGCTTTAGCCATGTATCAAGGTGCTTGATGAGCCCGGCCAGTTCGCCCGATTGTGGCTCAAACAACAGCGGGCCGATGGTGCCCGGGGCGATGGTGGGCCGTGGTGAGATCACCACCCAGCCGTTGCGGGCGAAAGTGGGCGCGAACGAATCGGTCATTGTCTTGGCCATTTCCAGCGTTTGCGGGCCGGGAGGCATCAGCAGCACCACCGGGTACATCTTTTCCGTATCGGCGCCGGCCGGAGCGGTGACGGTGTACGCCGGGATGTCATGGGCCCGGTCGGCGGCGTGCTCGGTTGGCATTGGCTCGGCAGCTCGGAGATCTATCTGGCCGATGACCAGGCCAAGCAACGCGACGAATGAGGTCAGAACTCGCTGGGTTGCCACGGTGCGCATAGTGCCGGATCATTGCCCGCCAAACCGGGGCCCGCCGGGGTGGTGCCGGAAACGCCTAGCGCGGCGGCCGCTTATGCTTTGCCCATGCTGTGGCAACCCGCACTTCCTGAACGCTATACCAAAGCCACATCGGCCGAACTTGCCGATGCCATTTCCAACCGGCGGCGGCACCTAGGGCGGGAACTGGTCATTCTGGGGCACCACTACCAAACCGATGAGGTGATCCAGCACGCCGACTTCACCGGCGACTCTCTGAAATTGGCCCAGACGGCGGCGCAGCACATCAGCCAAGCAGGTTCTAAGTACATCGTGTTTGCCGGGGTTCACTTCATGGCCGAGACGGCCGACATGCTCACACCCGAAAGTGTTGCGGTAATCCTGCCGGATCTTTCGGCAGGATGCTCGATGGCGGACATGGCCGACTATGACGAGGCAGTGCTGGCCTGGGATGCGCTGGGGGCGAGCCTGAAAAAATCAAAGGTCAAGTCACGGATTATTCCGGTGACATATATCAATTCATCGGCGGCTATTAAAGCGTTCGTGGGCCAGCACGGCGGCGCAGTGTGCACCAGCAGCAATGCGGTTGCGATATTAAAGTGGGCGCTGGCCGGTGGTGACACACCCGCAGCACCGGGGGAGCATATCAAAGTGCTGTTCCTGCCCGACCAGCATCTGGGTCGTAACTCGTCCCATTCACTTGGCATTGATGTGGCGACCGGCACCGCCCTGTACGACCCGCGCCTCACACGCAAGGGCGAGGCGCTTGGCGGCATGACGGCCGAGCAACTCAAGGCCGCCAAAGTACTGCTGTGGGCGGGCCACTGCTCGGTGCACAAGCTGTTTCGACCGGAGCACATCCACCAGCTTCGAGCCGCGGAGAAAGACCTGCCCAAGGCCGAGCGCACCACCGTGCTGGTGCACCCCGAGTGCGCCAAAGAGGTTGTTGATCTGGCCGACTTATCTGGCTCAACGGAGTACATCATCAACACCGTGGCCAAGGCCAGACCGGGCAGCAAATGGGCCATTGGCACTGAGACACACCTGGTTGGCCGAATCGCCAAAGCAGCCGAGGCAAGGGAGGTCGCTGTGCGAATTCTCTCGGACTGCCAGTGCCTGTGCACAACCATGTTCCGCATTGACCAGCCGCACCTGCTGTGGGTGCTGGATGGACTTTGCTCCGGCAAAGTCATCAACCGCATCAGCGTGCACCCCGAGGCCAGGGCGTTTGCGCTCTCGGCTTTGGAGCGAATGCTGCGGCTGTCCACAGCGAACCCGGCGGCAATCAAGGCTGGCGGCACACCGCACGCCGCCTCCAGCACGGTTGACTAGCCAGCAACATTGCAGAAGCCCAAGCCCGCCCTGCCCCGGCCCGCCCTGCCCAAGCCCGCCCTGCCCCGGCCAGCCTTCCCCCGGCCAGCCTTCCCCCCGCTTCAACAGCCTGTCACTGCGCTGGCCCACCGGGCAACCGTGCGGAGATGAACCGACCATCCATGATCGCCCCAATCCAATCATGGACAGCACGAGTGATCCCCAAACGGACTCGAAAGCTCATCGCCGCGGCGGTTGTGCTTGGGGCTGCGATGCTGACCGCGGCAATAGCAACCGCATGGCTGCTGGCAGGGGCCGAGCCCGCGGGGCTGGTGCACATTGATGCGCAGTCACCCGAAACCGTAACCCTGGGCCGGGCGGTGGAGGACGGGATCAGTACGCTGATTAGTCAGGCTCGCAAGCCCGATGCACCGGCGAGCAAAGCTTTGGGCAAGCCCGAAGCGGTATGGACCATGACGCTGGATGAACGTTCCGCCAGCGCTTGGCTGGCGACGAGGCTGCGGCCGTGGCTGCTGAGCCGGACCACACTGAAAAAGGTGCCATCGCAGCTCGGTCGGGTGGCGGTACGGTTTGCAGATGATCGGATTGTGCTGTTCGTTGAACTTGTCGATGGCAAGCCAGTTGAGGGGGCAAAAACCGGCACGATGGGTGTGCCGAGTGAGGCGGCTAATCAGTCACAGCCGCCAGCCCAGCCATTAGCTCAGCCATTAGCCCAACCACTAGCCCAGCCATTAGCCCAGCCATTAGCCCAGCCATTAGCCCAACCACTAGCCCAACCGGCGGGCGAAAGTCGCTGGCTGACGGTGAGCCTGCACACGCGGGTGGTTGATGGCCAGTTGTATGTCACGCTGATGGATGTGGGCATGGGCAAACTCACGCTCCCGACAACGAAAGAAAGCTTGGCGTTTGCGTTGTCACCGGCACGCTCGCCGCACGGAGTGTACGAACGACTGATTCGCAGCGCGATGGGGCCATCTGGCATGCGGGCCGTAGCCCAGGCAGATGAAGTCCTGGCTGAGCAGGGAATGTCCGTAGCGGATCTGGCGCTTGGCTTGCAGCCCATTGGCCCGGCAGAACTGAGGCTGCCCGATGGCCGGCGCGTGCTGATTGATGGGATGGAACCGGCAAGCGGGGTGCTGACGATTCGCTGCCGAACGGTGAGCGCGAAGTAGAGAAAGCCTAACTTGCCGGGGAGGGAAGACCGAAGCAAACGTTGCCACGGCCGCGGCCGCGGGGTGACCTATCGGCAAGCAACATCGCCGCTGGTGGCCGCACAAGGCTGCACAAGGCCGCATCAGGCTGCATAAAGCCGCATAAACGTCAAGGATGTTCTCATTGGCTGTTGTCAGGTCTCCGTCGCATCCGGAGGCAATGAAGGCGGCAGAGCCTCATCGGGCGCAGGCGCAGTGTCTGAAGCCGCTTTCACCCCCCGCCCGCGCAGCGCCTCACGCAGCAAGAACTCTATCTGCGCATTAGTTGATCGCAGCTCGCGCTGGGCGAGGCGGCTTATGTCCTCCCAAAGCTCAGGAGGTATCCGCAGCAGGATGGATTTGCGTTCATCAGCCATAGCTGCCAACCGGGAAACGATCTCTAAAAAACCATCGCAGTGAGGGGGAACGGGTAACGGAGCGGGAGACTTCTAGAAACTCTGTGCCGCCGGGGATGCAACCACCCACGCCGCCCGGGCATTACCCGGTGTACAGCGTCCCGGTATTCACCACCGGCTGTACGCTGTGGTCGCCACACAGCACCACCAGCAGGTTGCTCACCATCGCGGCCTTGCGCTCATCATCAAGCTTTACCTTGCCGCCCTTCTCCAGATGGTCCAGTGCGGCCTCCACCATGCCCACAGCACCTTCGACGATGCGGAAGCGGGCCGAGACCACCGCATCGGCCTGCTGACGCCGCAGCATGGCACCAGCGATCTCGGGGGCGTATGCCAGGTGGCTCAGTCGCATCTCATCAATCGTCACGCCCGCCTTGGCCACGCGCTCCTGCAGTTCCGCGGCCAAGGCATGGCTCACCTCATCGGTCGAGCCACGCAGCGAGGTCTCGTGGTCAACGGCTGAGTCGTACGGATATACAGATGCCAGGTGCCGCATGGCCGACTCGCACTGGGTATCCACAAATTTGGAAAAGTCCTCGACATCAAATGATGCCCGAGCCGCATTGGTGACCCGCCACAGCACCACCGCGCCGATCTCGATCGGGTTGCCCCTGATGTCATTGACCTTGATTGTCGGCGTCACCATGTTGTGGATGCGCAGCGAGATCGGAATCTTCTTGGCCAGCGGGTTGATCCACCAGAACCCCTGCGTCTTAATGGTGCCCCGGTACGTGCCGAAGAACACCGTCACCAGACCTGTGTTGGGCGCGATGATGCGCAGGCCGAAGAGCATAAACATCGTCGCGATCGCAAGCAGCACACACAGCAGTATCGCCAGCACCCACACGCCATCGCCCTGCCCACCGGTGCGGCCATGATCCAGCTTGTTCGCCGCGACTATGAACAGCACGACCTCCGCAACCAAGGCAAGACACCCAAACCCCAGCACCGGCGCACCCCGCATTGACTTCGCTTCATACTCGTTGGTCATTGCAAACTCCTTTGTGTGAGAGGGATATCGGTTGAGTTGTATACCAATATGATATCACTTAAATACCATTCCGTCAAGCCGCTGACGATGCGTTCAACGATCAAAATGGTCCATTAAACCGCACAAAATCCAAACAACTACCTCCACACGTGCAGATTTTGAGCCCGAGACAGCTGGTTCTGACCGTGAGCCCTTTTCCATTCGTCCAACGCCATCTTTGCCTGATCTGCAACTCGCCATGCAGCACCAACGAAAACGGGCACCGGCATTAAAGCCGGCGCCCGTTTTGTTTCGTGTTATCCCGCGGAAATCAACGCTTCGTCGGTTTCTTTTTCACCACCGACTTGGCCTTGGCCCCGGGCTTGGCTGATGCCTTGACTGGGGATTGAGCGGCTGACTTTGCCCCCGCCTTCTTGGCCACCGAGTTCGCAGCTTTCACAGGTTTGGGTGCTAGTTTGGCCGCGGACTTTGTGATGGGCTTCGTGACGGGCTTGGCTTTCAACATCGGAGCCGCAGGCTTCTTACCAATTGTGCTGGCGCTGCTCGCCTTGGCTGTGACCTTCTTGGCTGAGACCTTCTTCGCCTCAACCTTTTTGATCGCGGGCTTTGCAGTCGCGACTGGCTTGAGCGCCTTCGCTGCTTTCACGGGCTTCGCGATTGACCTCGTGAGAGTCTTGGTGTTCAGCTTCGCCTTGGGCTTCGGCTTCGATGCCGCCACGTTCCGGGCTACCGGCGCTGCAACAGATACTGCATTTTCAGTCTCGCTGCCCGACTCATCGCCATCATCATCTTGGTAATCTTCACCGGCCGGGCCACCATCGTCCTCACCCATTTCAATCAGGTCGGAGTCCAGCAGATCATCCTCAGCCAGCTCATCCTCTGGCCGCAGGTCTTCCGGCAGCTTGGCGAGTTCCTGCTTGTACTGCTTGCTGCTGATGGGCTTGGATCGGTTTGCGTTCGGGTTTGATGGCTCATCAACGAAGGCGATGGGCTCATCAAAGAAGCTGGAGGCAAAGCCAGCCGTATCGCCCGAGGCGATGCGCTTGAGCTGCTCCTGCCGCTCGGTGCGGTCGCCCGCGGCAAGCTGCTTGGCCATTGCTTCCATGCCAACATCAGTCACGGTGTCCTCAACCTTCTCCATCGGCCGGCGGCCACGGAGAATGAGCCGGATGGGCACCTCGGGGAAGGGGAGCTCTTCGCGGAATCGGTTGATCAGGAACCGCTCATAGCTGCGGTTAAACATCTGCACCTTGGTGACGATGCAGACGATGGTGGGCGGCGCGATCTCGACTTGGGCGGCGAACAGGACCTTGGCAAAGGTGCCCAGCTTGTTGGCGGGGCCCTGGCGGGTAACCATCTCGCGTACCAACCGGTTGAGCTTACCGGTGGAGCAGCGGTTCTGGGACTGCTTCATCAAGTCAAAGGCCAAATCAATAGTTTCCTTGACATTAAAACCCTCTTTGCCGGAGATAAACGCGATCGGGGCGTAATCGAGGCCCTTTAGGTTGCGGCGGATGTACGACTCGTACGCCTCAACGGTCACGGCCTCGCCACGCCTGGCCTTGCGGCCCTTTTGCAGATAGCGGTCTTTGACCACGTCCCACTTGTTGATGACGATGACCACCGGCTTGTAACTGGCCGCCAGCATCATGCCCACCTGATGGTCAATGTGGCTGATGGGGACGGTGGCATCGATCAGCAGGAGAGAAACATCGCTGCGATCAACAGCACGCTCCATGCGATCGAGGGCGAACCACTCAATGCGATCCTGAAAGCTCTTTTTGCGGCGAAGACCGGCGGTATCGATGGCTACGAAAGCCCGGCCGTCCATCTCAAAGCGAACATCAACAGCATCGCGGGTGGTGCCAGGGATTTCACTGACGATGACGCGCTCTTGGCCGGCCAGCGTGTTCACCAGCGTGCTCTTGCCAGCGTTGCGCTTGCCAACGATGGACAGCCGCATCTCGGTACGGGGCGGGCGGCTGGAGGGTTCGGGCTTCTCACCGGCGGCCCTGGCGGCAGCGGCCCGGCTGGTCATGAGCTTTACGGCGGCGTCATAGATGGCATCCGTGCACTCACGGCGGCGGAAGTTGTTGCGGGCGGAGACCAGCAGCGGCTCACCGAAGCCGAGCATGGAGGCCTCCAAGGCGTGCATCTCCCATTTGGGACCATCAACCTTGTTGGCAATGACGACAACCTGAGGGGCATGCTGGCCGGGCTTGGCCTTGCCGCGGCGGACCTTCTCATCACCCAAGGCCACGAGGCCCCCCTCACGAAGCAGGCGGGCAACCTCTTTGTCCTGGGCGGTCACGCCGGTCTGTGAGTCGATGACGAACAGGACCATATCGGCATTGGCGACAGCCTGAGCGATCTGCCGCTCAATGTCCTTTGTCAGGGCGGAGAGATCAAACCCGGCATCATCAATCTTGCGGCCCTCAACGGTGTAGACGCCGTAGCCACCAGTATCGGTGAGCTCAATATCGAGCGCTGCCCGATTAGGCTCGGAGTGGTCGAGGCTGAAGGTAGCGCTGACCCGGTCACGGGTAACACCCGGGGTCGGATCAACAATGGAGACCTTGCGAGCGGCCAACATGTTCGTCAGCGAGCTCTTACCGACGTTGGGACGACCGATGATGGCAATGCGGAAAGCAGACATGGTGGCAGGATAGGTGGAGTTTTAAGAAATTTCACCGCAGGATCATGTAATTTGAAGACATGATCCCGGCAGGAACGGCCTGCGATTGGCGTGGGTGAGCCGCTTGCATGTGAAGCGGGCATTTCTTGGGGCAATAAAAATGCCGCGTGGTCGCCTTTGGGCGACCTCGCGGCGACAACCTTTGAGCGCTTCGCACATCTGCCACGTTTCCAATCACCTGAAGGTGCATGCACCAGAAGGGAAGATGGTAAAGGGCGTGCGAGCGGTATGGACACCGGGCTAGTCGTTTAGGTGGCAGAGGGCATCGCAGTACGACGCATCATGTGCCAGCAGGGTTACTGCTCTGAACTGCTTGCCCGGTGGGCCGCATCCATGTCTGAGTGACAGACCGTTGCGGCCACGAAGTAGGGGAACGAGGCGGGGTTACTTCTTGGCGGCTTTCTTCTTAGCGGCCTTCTTCTTGGTTGCCTTCTTCTTTGCAGCTTTCTTAGCCATGGGGACTCCTCGGACTTGGTCCGAAAAACGTGAATCTCTTCATCGGTTCTCACGCCACACGGCGGGATGATGTTGAGACGGGGGACGACTGTTGACGGCTCGGGACACTTGAGGTATCGGATCGAGCACGGTGTGCGCTTGAGTCACGATGGTGCGAGATTCACACGATCGCGAACTCTTACACCACTAGTAGACACGATGAAACGCACTTTGTCAAGTTCGCGCAGTACGAAATGTTGCGCGAGCGATGCCATCAAGGCCTGCCTGTCGGTAACGAACTCGCACGATTCGGTCTCATGCTGATGCGCACCACCGCACACTGATGCTGCGTGTGATGCGGCATGGAAACGGACCGTTCATCGATGCAGCCAGGGCTGATGATCGGTCATCGCCGGACTCGCAGCGGCTCATCGTTCCGCCTCATCAGGGCATCACGATGAGGTCTTTGACGGAAAGTCATCATCGAGACGATGAGTCGAAGCTGCATCGATCTTGCTTCGAACCTCATCCGTTCTTGCTTCGATCTTTCACGATCTCCACGGAGTGTTTCCACAAGCCCCCCGGGCCATCACCGACTGATGATGCATCTCCATTGATCACGGCGATGCGCGATGGCAGGCGCCGCAGTCAGTGATGATGATGATGCGCGATGATGAGACGATGCGATGATCCGCGACCTCACCTTCGCATCAAACTGATCACATCAGCGACCATGATGATGGTGATCAGCAGCCGCATCGCGCGACAACGTGGCAATGTTTTCCACCGTCGAAAAAAATTTCAAGAAAATGAAAAAATTTTCGCTTGCATGATCGTCACAGATGATTTTTTTGTTCACATCGCATCGTTCTTGCGCCCCGATGGGCCTCACGCATCGCGCTGCAAGCGATCGATGGTTGTCCACATCGAGATGAATTCGATGATGCGCCTCTGCTGTTGTGATGCGAACAAGACACCGGGTTGGTCGTACCCCAACTCTCCGGTAGGTCTTCATCGCGGTGCGATTCGGACGTGTGAATCGGTCATCGAAACATGATTCGAGCAATCCGGAGGCAACTCACCGCTGTGCTTCGATGGTCCGGATGTCCATATCCCTGTCCGTATCCCTGTCCATATCCCTATCCGTATCCAAATTCTTGGCCAGACTCCCAGCAACCGGCGATGCTGCAGACGGCAACGACCATGCCGCCGCCCATCGCGCAGCCAAACAGTCGCCTTGGGGGTTATCCGAACCAAGCCGCAGCCTTTCAAACGTCCAACCTTCCAAACTTCCAACCCTCCAAACTTCCAACCGTCCAAGCGTCTAACACTCCAAGCCTCCCACCCTCCCGCCTGACGCTTCGAACACCGGAAATGTTCTCACCACGCTGTCGCCAGCCGGCTTGGGCGCTGGGGTATTAACTCCATCCCGTTCATCCGGCCGCACGACCAACCTGCCACTCAGAGCATCATCCGGTGGTGCGGTCGCTTTACGGACCCGGCGGCTTTATGATCATGCATCTTGGCTATCACCACACACACGCTGTCTTGCGGCTTACCCGTCCTCATCGAACCCAACACCAACGTGCGCTCCGCATCGGTCATGTGGCTCATCCCATGTGGGGTCGGCAGTGACCCGCAGGACCGTATGGGACTTGCCCCAGTGATCTCCGAACTGCTCATGCGCGGCACGCTCAAGCAGGACAGCCGGGCTCAGGCCGATGCGTTTGACTTGCTCGGCGCCTCGCGCGATACCGATGCGGGTGGGACCTTCATCCGCCTATCGGCAGGCTTCATTGGCGATCGCATCGCACCGGCTCTCGAACTGCTTGTTGACATGGTTCGCCGGCCGCTGTTCGCCGCCGATGCACTCGAGCCGACACGCGATCTGGCCCTGCAGGCCCTGGCCGGACTCAAAGATGAACCATCCGAGCGTGCCGCACACATGATGCTGCAGCGACACCTGCCCCTTCCAATCAACCGGCTTGATCTTGGTACGCAGGAAGGGCTTACAGCCATCACCCTTAGCGATGTCACGGCCCAATGGGCGGCCAGAGCGATGCCCAAGGGCTCGATCCTCGCTATCGCCGGCGCAGTTGATCCGCAGGCAGTGCTCGCACAGCTCGAGACATTGCTCCAAGACTGGACCGGCGCTGCGGAGATGCTGACACTGACAACCAACCCAAACCGGGGTACCTATCACCACGAGACCGACCAGAGCAACCAAACTCATATCTATCTATCCCACGATGCCCCAGCGGAAGGTTCCGCTGATGTACCGCTTGAGCGGGTGATCGCCTCAGTACTCTCGGGCGGTTCTTCCTCTCGCTTGTTCACTGAAGTGCGCGAGCGCCGGGGCCTGTGCTACTCCGTCGCGGCCAGCTACGCCGCTGAGAAGGGCTTTGGTCGAGTGGGCTGCTACGTGGGCACCACACCCGAGAAGGCACAGCAGTCACTTGATGTGATGTTCGGAGAGTTAAAGAAACTCGCCGGCCACGGCGCAGTCGAACGTGAGGAGTTTGATCGGGCCCTGGTCGGTGCACGCACCCGCCTTGTCTTTGCCGGTGAATCAATGGGCGCCCGAGCCGGTGCGATGGCCAGTGACTTCTACCGCCTCGGCCGCGCTCGAACGCTCGATGAGCTCGCCGCGGAAATGCAGAGAATCACCCTCGAGGATGTCAATGCATATGTGCAGCGTCGGGAACTGGGAAGCGTGACGATCGTGACACTGGGCTCAGCGCCACTCGTGGTGCCCAGCTAAGCACGCACCCGGCGATAACGCGGAGCAGTCGTTGCGCGGTAACATCAGACGGACGTGCCCATACCCGGCCCCCTACGCAACAAGCGGCCCCGTCTATCTCGCTGCGCTTTGCCGCCGCAGGCTATCAATAATCCCCACTTGCAACTGCACGTACACAATCCGGCTCTTGGCCAACCGGCCGAAGCGGCACCGTCGCTACCCGGTGATGCCGTGCCTATCAGCGAGACCTTCACCTCCGTACAGGGAGAGGGCAAGCGGGCCGGTGTGCCCTCGTGGTTCGTGCGCTTCTCGGGCTGCAACCTGCGCTGCCGGTGGTGTGACACGCCGTACGCGAGTTGGAACCCCGATGGCACTCGCCGAAGCATGGCCTCACTGCTGGAAGAAGCCGCCCACGTTCACGCCGCAAAGATTCGCGACGTGGTCGTGACCGGTGGCGAGCCGATGATGTTCGCGCAACTCGGCCCGCTCACCGCCGCCCTCCGCTCACTGGGGTTTTACATCACCATTGAAACAGCCGGCACACTGCATCAGCCCGTTGCCTGCGACCTCATGTCCATTAGCCCCAAGCTCGCAAGCTCAACTCCAGTAAACGATGCCCGCGACCCGGGCGGCGTGTGGGCCCAGCGGCACGCGCAGCGACGCATAAACCCAGAAGCTCTGCAACAACTCGTCGCCTCACACCCGTACCGGCAACTCAAGTTCGTCGCGTGCACACCGGATGACCTGACGGAAATCGAACAACTGCTTGCACAACTCACCGGCGTAGCGGCCGAGGATGTACTGCTGATGCCCGAAGGCATCGCGCCCCCCACCGCCGCACACAAGCAATGGGTTGTTGATGCCTGCATGCGCCGGGGCTGGCGCTATTGCCCGAGGTTGCACATAGAATTGTTCGGCAATATCAGAGGCACGTGAGCGAACCAACATCCAACCCGAATGAGTTGCCGGCACTGCGGCCATCCGAGTCAGCCGCTGCCCCGGTGGCCTCGGCCCGCCCTGATTCCGCGGCGAGCGGAAGTGCTCTCCCATCGCAGCCCAAACTCGGTCCGAACAATCCCGACCCAAGGCGACAGCAGCGACGGCCCGAACAGCCAAACAATCCCGCACACCGTGGCGATGGTGGTCAAACCCAAAGCAGCAATCGGCCACAGGGCGATCAGTACAAAATGGGTCAGCCCGGACAACCGCGACCAGCCGAGGGGAACAGAAACCCTCAGGGGCGCGATCAAACCGCCAAGGCCGGATCCAAACCACCGTCCGAGGGCCCCGGCCAAGGACATAGTAATAGAGGGCGCGGCCGGGATACACCCGGACAACGACAGAACAACCAACCCACTGAGAACCGGCGCACAAATCAGGCCGGTCCGCAGCGCGGCGGGGAGCAGGACACCGGACGGGTCGGAGGCCGCGACCAGCCGCGGAACACTCAAGGCCAACCAGCGCGAGACCAGCGAAACCAATCCGGGCCCCGCGGCCCGCAACAGCGTGGCCCGCAACAGGGCAGACCCCAACAGGGCGGATCCCAACAGGGCGGATCGCAGCATCGAGATGCAGCACGCCAGCGCCAGCCACAGCAACAGCGGCCGCACGGTCCGGCGCCGGCGGCCAACATCAAGCCGCTGAATCTTGAACCGGTGCAGGAAATCATCAACCGCTGCAGCCCGAGCGATCAGGGGCGACTGCTCCAAAGACTCGGCAGCATTGCACAACTGCACAACTCCGGGAGGCCGGCGATGCACCTGCTTGAAAAACTGATCGATGACACCCGCGCCGCAATCCAGCGCACGGTCGATCGCGGCTCACTTGGGCAGCACGTGACCTTTGATGATGAACTGCCCATCTCCGCCCGGCGGGCAGAGATTACCAAAGCCATCAATGACCACCAAGTCATCGTCGTCTGTGGCGAGACCGGCTCGGGCAAATCAACCCAGTTACCCAAGATCTGCCTGGCCATGGGTCGCGGCACGGCAGGGCTCATCGGCCACACGCAGCCCCGGCGCATCGCCGCGCGATCGGTGGCGACCCGCATTGCTGAGGAACTTGGCAGCGACATTGATGCCAAAGGCGGGCCGGTGGGCTTCAAGGTACGGTTTACAGACAGCACGCACCCCGGAACGCTCATTAAAGTAATGACCGACGGCATTCTGCTTGCCGAGACACAAGGCGACCGGCTGCTGGAGCGGTACGACACAATCATCATCGATGAAGCCCACGAGCGCTCACTAAACATTGACTTTCTGCTGGGGCTGCTCGTGCGAATGCTCCCGAGGCGGCCCGACCTCAAGGTCATTATCACCTCCGCAACCATCGACCCGGAGCGGCTCTCCAACCACTTCGGTGGCCCGGAGGTTTGCCCCATCATCAACGTCTCCGGCCGCACGTACCCGGTTGATATCGAGTATCGCCCACTGAAACTCCCGGGCACAGCGCTGGACATGTCCGACCCCGAATTTGATGAAGATGCGATGGAGGAATCGCTGGATGAAGCGGTGGTCCACACCGTCGCGGATTTGTGCGCACGCGGCGGTGGTGACATTCTGGTATTCCTTCCCGGCGAACGTGAGATTCGCGATTGCCAAGAACTGCTGACCGAGGCCGGGTACCACAAGCCCGGCAAAGGGCATGATTCAAGCGAAGTGGTGCCGCTGTACGCCCGGCTTCCTGCTGCTGACCAGATGCGGATTTTCAAACCCGGCAACGGTCGCCGGATCGTGCTGTCAACCAACGTTGCCGAGACCTCGATCACGGTGCCCGGAATCAGGTACGTCATTGACAGTGGGCTGGCCCGCATCAGCCGCTACACCGTGCGCACACGCGTGCAGCGACTACCAATTGAAAAGATCTCCCAAGCCTCCGCCAAGCAGCGCGCCGGCCGCTGCGGCCGTGTCAGCGCCGGAGTCTGCATCCGCCTGTACGATGAGGACGACTTTTCAAAGCGCGACATCTTCACCGAACCAGAAATTCTGCGAGACTCGCTGGCCAGCGTCATTCTGCAGATGCTGCACCTGCACCTCGGTGACCCCACCCAGTTTCCCTTCGTAGATCCGCCCGACTCTCGCCAAATCAAAGATGGCTACGACACACTCATCGAGCTTGGCGCTGTTGATGATCAGCATCAGCTGACCGATGTGGGCCGGCACATGGCCCGGCTGCCGATTGACCCGCGCCTGGCCCGCATCCTGCTTGCCGGTGGCGATGAGGATTGCATCGCCGAGATGCTCATCGTCACAGCCGCCCTCTCAGTGCAGGACCCACGCGAACGCCCGATGGACCAAGCCGCCCTGGCCGATGCCAAGCAGGCCATGTTTAAGGATGACACCAGCGACTTTGTGGGCCTGCTCAAACTCTGGGCGTGGTACAACCAGCAGCAGCGTGAAATGAGCGGCGGCCGCCTCCGCAAGCTCTGCCGCGACCACTTTGTTTCATACATGCGCATGCGCGAATGGCGCGATGTACACCGCCAGCTCACCGACCTGCTCGGCCCGCTGCAAGTTCGAATCAACCAAAGACCGGCCAAGCCCGACGCCATCGGCCGGGCAATCCTGACCGGCCTGCTCTCATCTGTCGGCAGTAAAACCGACACCCACGAGTACATGGGTGCCCGTGGCAACAAATTCCAGCTCTTCCCCGGCTCAGCCTTATTCAAGAAACAACCAAAGTGGGTGGTGTGCGCAGAGCTTGTGCGCACAACCAAGCTCTATGCCCGCTGCAACGCGGCCGTCTCGGTTGAGTGGATCGAGCGCGTCGGCGGGCACCTGCTCAAAAAATCGCACTTTGACCCGCACTGGGATGAACGCGCCGGGCGCGTGATGGCGTATGAGAAGGCCACCTTGTTCGGGCTAGAAATCTACGGCCGTAAACGCGTCCACTTCGGCCCGCAGGACCCCGCGTTGGCCCGCGAGCTGTTCATCAAACACGGCCTAGTAGAGGGGCAAATGGGCATGCGTGGCGAGTTTGCACTTGCCAACGAGATCATGATGGACAAGGCCCGCATGCTGCAAACCCGCCTGCGGCGAAGCGACCTTTTGGCCGATGAAACGGTTCGTCACGCGTTCTTTGATCGCCACATCCCCGCAAATGTGTACACCGGCCATGACTTTGAGATTTGGCGATTGCACGCCGAGAAGAGCCACCCCCTGCTGCTGTACTTCTCCGACCGCGAAGTCTTCACCGAAGCAGCCCGCGGGCTGAGCGAGGCGGACTTCCCCGACACGCTCGATGTCGGTGGCGTCATGGCCGCCCTGCACTACACCAACGACCCAACCAACCCGGACGATGGCATCACCGCATCACTGCCGGTTGAAGCGCTGCAGCAGGTGCAGGAACACTTTGGCTCATGGCTGGTGCCCGGCCTGCAGGCCGACAAGATAGAGGCACTGATCCGTTCCATGCCGCGCCAGAAGCGGACGACGTTTATTCCCGTGCCGTACTGGACCAAGCAGGTACTCACTGAAATTGCGCGAGCGAACCTGACGGCGGCCGAGGGATTCACCATCGAACAGGCAACCGCAAAGACCTTGACAGCCCTGTCGGAAATTGACGTCACCATCAAGGACTTTGACCTGACGGAGATGCCTCAGCACCTGGTGCTGAACTACCGCATCGCAGACTCGGGCAACTCCACGCTGGCCACCGGACGTGACTTGTACTCGCTCCGCAAACAACTGGCCGAGAAAATCGCCGGAATCATCGAGTCCATGACGCCGCCAGAGTTCTCACGCGAGGGCCTCACGAGCTGGGACTTTGCAGACCTGCCCCAGACCGTGCTGCTCACTGCCAAAGGCGTGACTCTAAAAGCCCACCCCGCGCTGTTTACCCGCGAAGGTCGCGTGGGGCTGTGCGTGAAGGCTTCGCTGGCCGTGGCGGAGGCAACGCACAAACAGGGACTCCGCCGATTGCTGGCGGTCGTCGCCAAAGATGATCTCGAACGCGCCGTCCGACAGATGCCAAACCTAGACGGTTTGCGGGTACTGCACAGCACGATCGGCTCGGCTAAACTGCTGCACCTGTCACTGCTCAGCCGCATCGCCGAGATGTGCTACCTCAGTGATGATGCGATCGTGCGCACAAAGGCGGACTTTGAGTCCCGCATCGCCCGGGGCACGCCAAAGGCCGATGCATCTGCAAAGTTTGTCGGCCAGTTGCTCGCCAATATTCTAACGCTCTGTCAGGCCACACTCCTGCAACTGGAAAAGGTCAACACACCCATCCATCAGCCCATACTGCTTGATATTCGCGAGCAGTTGGACCACCTGCTAAAGCCCGGTTTCCTGGCCTCTACCCCATGGGAGTGGCTGACGGAGTTTCCCCGATACCTCGCCACGGTGCAGGCCCGAATTCGCAAGGCCACCTCCATGGGCGGGTTGGAAAAAGATGAGGCCGCCATGATCGAGCTGCGCCCCAGACAGGAAGCGTACCTGCTTGCCGTCAGGGAACTCAGTAGCCGCGGCATGAGCGAACAGCCACCGGGCTTGGTGCTGTACCGCTGGATGCTCGAGGAGTACCGGGTGCAATTGTTTGCGCAGGATTTGGGTACAAAGCTCACCGTTTCGGGCAAGCGGATAGACCAGCAATGGATGAAGGCAATCGCGGAAATCGGGTGATACGGAGCCTTCCGGTATCATCTATTGAGTGCTGATTGCATTGGCCCCGGACCGCTGACCAGTCAACGATGGCGTATGACCGAGTTGATGTGGCTACTGGGTGCGGTGTTCGTGCTCATTGAAATTGTGGGCGTGGTGTTTGCTGTAGATGCATTGATGGAAGGACGTACCCCGCAAGGAACCCTCGCCTGGGGCTTTGCGCTGCTTCTGATTCCAGTCTTGGCCGTGCCACTGTATTTGGTGTTTGGCTCCCGCCGTTTCGCCGGCTATGTCAAGGCCCGTCGCAAGCGCAGGGGAGAGCTCGGGCAACTTTCGGCACAGCTCTCACGCGTTCTGGCGCCACACACGGCGACTCTCAGCAGTGCGGCAGGTACAGCAGGTACAGCAGGTACAGCATCGCCAGATGAAACAGCAGCGAGTGACAAAACGATCCGGCGTATGATCGTAACGCCGTGCACCCGCGGAAACCGCACCGAGTTGCTACTAAACGGCAAAGCATTCTTTGATGCGATCACCAGCGCAATTGACAACGCCAAGTGCGATGTGCTGGTGCAGTTTTACATCATCCATGATGACATCATCGGTCGCCGGTTCAAGGCCGCATTGCTGGCCGCGGCCTCCCGCGGCGTACGAGTCAAGCTGCTGTACGACATCATCGGCTGTTCCAAGTTGCCGCGCGGATATGCCCGGGAGCTTGCCGCCGGAGGGGTTGAGGTCGCAGGCTTTCGATCATCACGGGTCCCGGTCACGCGACTGCAGATTAACTTTCGCAACCACCGCAAACTGCTTGTTGCCGATGGAACGCTTGCCATCACAGGTGGCTTGAATATTGGCGATGAATACGACGACAAGGACAAGGTCCTGAAACCTTGGCGCGATACAGCGATCTCGATTACCGGTCCGGCTGCACTGGAGGCCCAGCTTTCATTCGTAGAAGACTGGTACTTTGCGACACGAACGGTGCCCCGACTGCCATGGGAGGTGGCCAGTAAGGATCCGGGTTCGGAGGCAGGCCAGCACGATGCGCGCGTGGTGATCGCACCGACCGGACCAGCGGACGATTTCGAATCCGGAGCACTTCTGGTGCTCCATCTGATCTCGCGGGCACGGCACCGCTTGTGGATTGCCACGCCCTACTTCGTGCCTGATGAATCGATCATTGATGCTCTGCGGCTGGCGGTGCTGCGCGGGGTAGATGTACGGGTGATCGTGCCCCGTGCGCACGATCAGCTTCTCGTGAAACTGGCGATGATGAGCTTTGAACCCGAGATGATCGCCTCCGGAGTGCGAATGTTCCGGTACCAGCCGGGCTTCATGCACCAAAAGGTGATATTGAGCGATGATCTTGCCTCGGTTGGATCCTTAAACCTAGATAACCGCTCGATGCGTATCAACTTTGAACTAACCGCAGTGGTGGCCGAGCCAGCATTCACTGATGCAGTTGTGCGGATGCTCGAGAGCGATCTCCAGCAGTGCAGGGAACTCTTGCCCGGATCGCTCAAGCGCATGAAACTGGCTACACGCGTAGCCACGCGGCTGGCAAGGCTCATGGCGCCGGTGCTGTAGAACCACGAAGAAATGGAAGCGCAAAGCACTCAGAGCCAACAGAGTGGCGGTCAGGCAGCAGCCTAGATGAACGGATGCAGTGTGATGTTGATGGACGCTACTGGATAACCAATGGCAACTACAGGCGATTCTGAATCTCAAAAGTTTGCTCTCCCGCCCGTTGCCGGAGCGCCTGATCCGGCAGCGCAACCTGCTGCTAACGTAGGATTACCCGCGCCACGCAAGGTCATGAGCCGGCTCGCAACGCTCGCCATGGCGGCTCGCTCCGCGATGGGAAGGTACCCACAGGATGTCGTTGCCTCAGTCCGGTCACAAGCGGGCTTGGCAAGGCTCACCAAAGACATCGTCGCCATCACCGGTACCGCCGCACCAACATTGGCCGAACGCTGGGCCGAGGCAATCGCCAGTGAACCGGCCGCACAATCTGATGGAGGCGGGGTCAGTATGGTCTCATGGCTGGGGCACTGCACGGTGCTTATGCGAATCGGCGGCATGACTGTGCTGACTGACCCTGTGCTGTCGCACCGCATCGGCGTACGGGTGGGGCCGCTGGTTGTCGGTCCACACCGCCAGGGCGACCCCGCCGCAGATCCCGACACGCTCCCACCGATTGATCTGATCCTGGTCAGCCACGCGCACTTTGACCACTTAGACAAGCCAACGCTGCGCAGACTTGCCCGCCCATCAGTCCGGGTAGTGACCGCCAAAGGAACGGCCGGGCTGATACCCCGCGGATTTGGCGATGTGATGGAACTGCCTTGGGGCAGCACTACCGAAGTATCAGGCCTGCGACTGCGAGCAATGAAGCCCGCGCACTGGGGTGCGCGCACCGCGTGGGACCGGCACCGGCAATTCTCAAGCTACGTGCTTGATGCCGCCGGAGAACGCGTGCTCTTTGCCGGTGACAGCGGACACACCGATGCGTTTGATGCCCTTGGCCCCGTGCAGCTCGGCATCTTCGGGATCGGGGCGTACCGGCCGTGGATTGATGCACACGCCGACCCGGAGCAAGTGATGGCCATGGCTCGAGCCGCCGGTGTCCGGTGGCTCCTCCCAGTGCACCACTCCACCTTTCGTCTCTCTGATGAACCAATGGGCGAACCCATGGAGCGGCTGCTTGCCGCGGCCGGGCAGCAAAGCACGATCACCGGCGAAACATCGCAGGTCGGCGCAGAGTCAATCCGCACCGAGCCAAGACTGGTCAGCCCCGGTGTGGGCCAGGTGGTGCTGCTGCGGAAGATGAATTAGAAAATTCCTCCGGGTGGAAGAGTTTGAATCAGGGTGCCGCGGTGCAACAACTGGCAAGAGCGGTGCAAAAGACCAGCAAGAAAAAGCTGTCGCTGCTGTTCTTAACCAAATGAACATCGTTTCATAACACGGCGTTTGGTGTAAACCCTATCGCCAAGTAAACGCCCCATTCATTTGCATCGTCTTTGCGCAACGTTCAACATTGACCGGGCGACTTTCGCAACCCAACTGATTAGGCTGTTGCAGTCAGGAGGAGACGAGAGATTTTCTGTTCACTTGGCACTTTTCACACTGGCACAGGACTTTTAGACATGGACCGCAGCAACATCCGCCAACGGGGCTTCACCCTTATCGAACTACTCGTCGTGATCGCGATTATCGCGCTTCTGGTGGGCATCCTGCTTCCATCACTGGCCGGAGCCCGTAACGCGGCTCGCGCCACCCAAACGGCAAACAACGCCAGGCAGGTCGCCTTGGGCGTTGCCAGCTACACCGCCCAAAATCAGGGCTTGTTCCCGCCCCACTACGTCTACGGCAAGGATGCAACCAGCTTGGAATGGCGCATGGCTGATCAGCAGGGCACAAACCCCAACCCATCCAACGGCTATGTGCACTGGTCCTATGCACTGTTTGGCACGGGCGAGGCTCCGGAAGATGCATTCACCAGCCCATTTGTGCCCACCAAGGGCGGCGCGCCACGCACAAATCCCGGAACCAGCAGCGACGATTGGGAGTCTGGCCAGCGTAACGACAGCGGCGGGTCCACACCATCAGCTTCCCCGCAGGATCGGCAGGTCAAGCGCATCGCATTCATCGGCAACGGCGCTCTGTTCCCACGCAACAAGTTCAACACGACCGAGCAGCGAAAGAACGTTCTCGTACGCGATGCGGTGGTTTCCTCCCCATCCAAGACCATTCTGGTTACCGAAATGCTCTACAAGCAGGGCTGGGCCAGCATGAAGACCGGTGAAGGCATCATCAAGAGCCACCGCCCCGTAACGCCGTTCTTCGGCATCTCGGCTCCAGCCAACGAGCCTTACCAAGAGCCCACCGGCTTTGCCGGTGTTGGAAACGGCCGGTTCAAATACCCGACCGAGGCAGACATCCTGCCAGTCAATGGAGACTTCAACGGTGTAGTTGATGGCGAGACCGGGTCACCCATCAACATCGTCGGCCGTCAGCAGCCCAACAAGGACAAGTTCGGCGGCGGCGCTCAGTTCGCCTTTGTCGATGGTCACGTCGAGCAGATGACGCTCTGGCAGTCCATCCAAGCTAAGAAGTGGGGCGACAAGTTCTGGAGCATCACCGGCGACAACCGTGTTGACATGACCACCCCCTGATTCAACCCCTCATTTATACTCAAAAGCAGAGAATTCTCGCCGCCGATCGGGCTTCTGCCGGGGCTCCTGAGAAGGACCTGGTCGTGACAGAAGGAAATAGTCAGCGGGCAGAGTTTCATGGCGAGCTTCTGACGCCTTAAGCCAGTATTCAGCACGTTTGCTTGTTTCGCGCTACCGCGCGGGGCAGGCGTTGTCAGGAAGTAGAGACTTTTAAAACCCCTGCGCCACCGTGCATGTTGCATTCTGGCGAAGACCTTGTAAACGCGGTGAACCGTGGCGCGGATGGTCCGCGCTCCACCACCGGTGAAATCCTGCTTGGCGCGTGCATGCACAGCGACCGGGCCCAGAAAAGAGAGATTCAATATGAAAGCTTCAAACGTTCTTGGCCTAGTCACCGTCTGCGGCCTCGCCGCAACTTCCGCGCTGGCCCAGCCCAGCGTCATCAACATCTCCGGCGCTTCATTGCTTGAGAACTACGTCCGCTCCCCAGCATCAACCAACGATTTCATCGATGTCGACGCCAACGGCATCTCCGGAAGCCTCGGCTCCGGTATTCAGCAGCTCGCCACCACCACCAGCGGCGGCACATTCTCTCCAGCCCTGAAGTGGATCATCCAGTACCGCGTGACCGGTTCGGTCAACGGCCTGAAGGAACTCATCCAATTCGGCTCACCCTTCTCCGCCACCGGCAACGACGGCAACGCCGCGGGCATCATCGGCCAGCGCCCATCCGCCGGCGTGCTCGGTGACGCGACGACTGCCTACCAGAACCGAGTCACCTACATCGCCTCGGGTGCCGACACCGGCGTGTACAACCTCGGCAATCCGGGCGGAGCGCCATACACTGCTGACCTCACCACCTCCGCATCACTAGCCCTATGGGCCTCCGCCGGTACCTCATCCGGTGGCGCAACCCGTATCGATGTCGCCCCGCTGGACATCCCCACCACCTGGGCCGTGCAGACTGCCGGTACCCCCCAGTTCAACGACCGTCCCCAGTTGCCCGGTTACGGCACCAATCCCCGCCGCTCCGTCAACCGCCAGGGCACCCTGACGGGCTTTGCCAACCTCCCCAACGATCTGGCCTTGCTCGGCAGCCGGTCTATTTACAACGGCAACCCCGCCTCCGCAACCACCAACACCATCTTTGATACCCCACTGTCCTACGCCGTCATCGTGCCGGTCGTCAACCAGGGTACCGGCATCACGCAACTGACGATGACCGAGATGCGTCACATGTTCGTCACCGGCCGCACCATCACCGGCGAGAACCTCACCATCGTCACCCGCTCGGCTGGCTCGGGCACCCGCAACGCCTGGTCAAACAACCTTGGCCTTGATCCATCCTGGACCGTCGGTGACAACGTCGGTGGCGAGTCAACCCTGACCGTTAACAACAACGTCGGCATCGCCTTCACCTCAACCAACAAAAACGCCACCGGCGGTGTCGAAGCCACCATGCGTAACGCCCGTCTGGCCGTCGCCTACCTCGGCGGCGAGCGCGGCGTCGGCACCGGTTCTGGCCAAAACTGGCTGCTCAACACCAGCGGCAACCAGAACCCAGTTGAGATTCCCTCAGTCCGCAACGATATTTACACCGGCAGCACCACCTTCGTGCGGCCAACGGTCGCCAGCATCATCGGCACCAACGTGCTGGCCAACGGCGGCAACAACTGGGTCCTCGGTGGCCCGGCCGTGCTGGCCACCATCGGTGATCCCAACGCCGAGCCCGCTGTCCTCGGTGGCCAAGGCCTTACAACCCCGCGCATGACCAACATCGCCGCGGCCGCGTACCTGAACAACACCATCCGCTCAATTGCAAACTTCATCTCCGTTCCGAGCGATGTCGGCAACCTCGGCATGCCCGGCGAGTTCGCAGCGACGCAGTTCACACTCACCTCGGCTTTGAACCTCATCCCCTCCGCGCTGGAAGCCACCACCCTGGTCGCCAACCCCAACCTGAGCGCTGGCGTGCAGAGCTACACACTGGGCAACAGCGTGTACGCCAACGGCCGCTACGGCACTACCGACTTCTCACACGCTGGCCGCGTGCCCACCCGCACCACCGGTGTGGTCTACACCGACGGCGTGGCCAACGGTGCAAGCTATATCACCCAAAGCGGTGCATCACTGGCCTTCGGCGCCAACCTGCCCCTTCGCAACAAAATCGCCGGTGACTTTGACGGTAACGGCCTCCGCAACATCAACGACACCGCCCAAATGATGCGGGCGTACAGCTCACGCAACGGCGGCACCACCTGGACCGCCCCCGCGGGCACCGGCTCCATCGCCGGCGCCGCCTCCGGTGATGCCTGCATCGAGATCCTCGGCGACTTCGATGTTGATGGCTCGTTCACCGCGGCCGATGTGCGCTACTTCGCAGATGGTCTGGCCATCGCCACCACCGGTCCGAATGCTGGCAAGCTCGACCGCAAGGCTGGCTTCATCGCCGTTGACACCCAGTGGAACACCCTCACCGGCACCAACAACTTCTTTGGCACCACGCTGGCCACCGGTGCGGCTTACACCCTCGGCGCAAGCCGTGGCGATGTGGCCGGCCCCTCCGGCGCCAACGCCCGTGGCTGGGCTCCAGTCGGCAACGACGGCGTCATCAACGCCTTCGACATCGACTTCGTGTTCGCTCAATTCGCCCGCAACGCCACCGCCATCAGCGGCCAGGTTTCCTGGACCAACCTCGCTCAGGCCGCGACCTTCGATCTCTCGGCTGACATGAACGGTGACCTGATCGTGGACATCACCGACATCACCGAGCTGCTGACCATCTTGGGCACCAGCATGGGCGATGTGAACCTCGATGGGCAAGTGAACGCCGCCGATCTGGCGATCATCAGCATGAACCTGAACACCGCCGGTGGCTGGGCTCGTGGCGACCTGAACGGTGACGGCCTGATCACGCAGGCCGACTTTGACATCCTAAATGCCATCCTGAATCCCCCGGTTGTTTGCCTGGCAGACCTCGCTGGTGGCCCCACCGGTGGCCCGGACGGAATCGTCGACGGCAACGACTTCGTCGCGTTCATCAACGCCTTCGGCGCGAGCGACCCGCTTGCCGATGTTGCCGGTGGCCCCACCGGTGGCCCGGACGGCATCGTGGACGGAAACGACTTCGTCGCGTTCATCAACGCCTTCGGCGCGGGCTGCTAAAACTGACTGCTGGCGGATCTGAGCCAGCAGAATTCCGAGTACAACACGGGCGACTCCGCGAAAGCGGAGTCGCCTTCTTTTTGGCCCGGATCCATGGGCTGCACCCATCTAAAACCATCGTCCCGCAAACCAATGCTGAGCCACGGCGTGCGCACAAATTAGGATGCCGGGCCATTCTGTGAGTACGGTACAAGGCAGGTCGTTGCAGTCATCTACGCTTGGCAATGCCAATATTTGCCACTGCGCTGTTTCTGTCTGCGACCATTGTGTTGCAGCCCGCTCCTACAGAACCGATTGCCACCCCCAAGCCCACCACCGACATTCCCGCTGCAACGCCCCAAACGGTGCCGGAATCTCCCGGGTCGAATCCAACCGTAACGCCACCCGCCGTAACGCCACCCGCCGCGGCAACGAAAAACGAACAGGGCAAAGCCGAATCAAAGCTGGCGATCACCATTGACAGCAGCCAAGCTGAGGACCTGGCCCCGTGGGGCGAAAAAGCCAAAGCGCTGTGCGAATTGTGGTACCCAAAGATTGTGGCCGAGCTTGACAGCGAGGGCTTCAAACCCCGCGAGACGATGAAAATTGTATTTAAGAAAAAGATGGCAGCTCCCGCCGCGGCGGGTGGAGACAACATCAGCGTCAGCGCACCCTATGTGCGTGACCACACCGATGACCTTGGCATGATGGTCCACGAACTTACACACATCGTCCAGGCCTATCCCGGCCAGAAGGAGAATCTGGGCTGGCTGACCGAGGGGATCGCCGACTACATCCGCTTCTGGAAGTTTGAGCCGCACGTAAAGCAAAGCCAGATTGACACGAAAAAGGCCTCCTACCGGGATGCGTACCGCACGACCGCGGCGTTTCTGGGTTGGATGAGCAAGGCCTATGACCCGGCCATCGTTCGCAAGCTGAATGCGAAACTAAGAGCAGGCAACGCGGATGCAACAATTTTTAATGACCTCACCGGCAAGAGCATCGATGAACTGTGGGCCGAGTTTGTCAAGGCCGGCGCTCCATCCTCACCGGATGCGACAGAAAAAACTGAGAAGCCAGCAAAGAAATGACCGAGGCGGCTTGCCTTAGTGTTCAGAAACCGGCCGCACCGAAACAGCCTCACCCGGTCCTTCTGGCATCACCCGCTGCACCGTCCAGAATAGTGCGGCGATGGAGATCACGACTGAAATTGGAATGGCCACGCGGGCGCGATACCATTTTTTGTCGCGGGTCCACGCCAGCAGCGCAAACGCGGCGGCCAGGACAGCGAGGTGGCCTGCTTCCACACCGATGGTAAAGGCGGCAAGGCTTGAAATGAGGTGGCCGGGGGTGAAGCCGACTTCATCAAACGCGGAGGCGACACCCATGCCGTGAACGAGCCCGAAGATGAACGCGATCGCGGGCCGCCACGGGTGAACCTTGGTCGTCAGCAGATTCTCAATACCAATGAAGGCGATGGAGAGGGCGATGATGGGCTCAACAATACTGCTGGGCATGCCGATGATGTGCAGCGTGGTCAGTGCGAGGGTGAGCGTGTGGGCGACAGTAAATGCGGTGATTTGCCACAACACGGGCTTGATGCGAGGGCTGAGCAGGAACAACCCCAGAACGAACAGCGCGTGGTCTGCACCCTTTGGAATGATGTGACGGAAGCCGAACTTGATGTAGCTCCAGAACCCGGAAACAGCACCGGCATAGTCGGTGGATCGAACCTTTGGTGTGGTTGCATCAGCCGGTTCTTGTACGGCACCAGCCTGCGCAGCAGCCGCCTGTACCGCACCAGCCTGCGGAGCAATTGCTGCGGGGGCCGGCGCGGTAGCCATGCTCACATCGATGGGGTTAGAAACCTCAGCCGGAGCCAACGGAAAGTCGCTGGTCTCAAGGCCCGGTCGCTCGACAAGCATGACAAGGTCCGAGAGAATCTCGGGATAGCGGAATGTGACTGATTTGGTGCCGGGTGGCAGCGTTCCCTCAAGGATGAACTCCAACTTGCAGGGTAAGCGAAGGGTCGGGTGTTCAATCTTCCACTGGTTGATCGAAGCTAGCGTGGGAGACTCGCTGATCTCGAGGTTCACCGGCTGACCATCGGCCATAAGCCGCAGTCCGATGACAAGACGCTTGCGCCCATCCTCGCACGCCTCACTGATCTCCTCCGCCGGTGCGGCCAGAAATGCGTACATCTGGGCATCACTGATGCGGGCGGAGGTATCGTTCAGCGCAAACGCCAGCGCATCATGAATGAGAGTAACTTCAACCTTACCGCCGGGCTGAATCTTTACCAGCGCAACGGTTGGAACCGCAGGGTGGAGCATGCCGGCAGCCCGGGACACGCCCGCCAGCGACACCGCCAGCAGCACGGCAAGGATGATGACAACATGACGCAAACAATACCGCATAAGTAGCACCCAGCTGCAACACGCTTCAGACCAAAGGGCACGGCGATGCTTTCACATCGCCGCGCCGGACTACTTCTGCTTTCAGGCGGACCTCGGCCTGGGCCCAGGTCCCTTCCGCAAACGGGGCGAAATTATTTCGGAGCCGACTTACTCAGCGTCGCAATCGCCTCTTGACCCAGCGGTACGCTCCAGATCGTCAGGTCTCGGATCTCGCCATCAAACGTCCGCATCTTCTCCCACGGGTCCTTGGGAGCAAGTGAAATGCTGTTCTCATCATCAGCAAACGACTGAACGCCTTCGGCGATCTTCTTGCCGTCCTTGTACGTCCGCACCGTAGTGCCATCGTACGTAATGGTGATCATCTGCCAGCGGTTCAGATCATACTGCGTGGTAGTGCCCACATCACGGTTGCTGCTCCAGAAGTGAATGCCCGGCGCGAACTTGACCAAGTAGCGAGCCTGACCGTTCACACCGTCGGCACACTTGCCAAAGCCCGCGATAACCGTGCGGTTGGGCGGCTGTTTGTCCATCTTCACAAACATGTTCATCGACCACTTGTCCGTGCCCTTCACAGGAAGACCCGCGATATCGCGGATGGTGGTGCCGCGCTGCTCCGGGCTCATGGCGGCCAGTGAATACACCGGGCCCGCTGCGGCAAACTCAGCGGTAGAAGCCTTCATTGCATTGGCCGCGGGCGAAGCATCGGCAACACCGGTGACGATGACCTTGTAGCTTTGCTTCATCTCCGGCGCTTCGGCCAGTGTCAGCAGCACGCTGCGCTGGTCCGCCTGCAGTTCCGCCTTGGTCACGGCAATCGCCGGCTCAATCGCGTAATTCGCGGCCGTCGCGGCCGAAGCGCCCAGCGCCTCGGAGAATTCAAGCCGCAGCGTCGGTGCCTGATACACAGCTTCAACCTTCTGAATGCTTGGCGCTGTGGTGTCGTTCACTTCAAACTTCGATGCGGCGATGGGGCTCATGCTGCCATCCGCCCCAAGCACAGAAGCCTTCACCGTGGCGGCCGCGGCAAGTGTGACCGGGCCTGAGTACACCGGTGACTTGGCGGTGGGTTCAGAACCATCCGTGGTAAAGCGGATGGAACCCGGTCGCCAGTACATCGCGGGCTCAACACGAATTTCGGTCGCATCGCTGAACTTGCCAGCGGCGGGCACAATTTGCGGGGCATCCTGCTGGTGGCCGCTGAGCGTGTCAAACAATGGCCTCGCCGCAGTAACGCGCGAGCCGCCGGTGTTGGCCGCCGTCGCCGCAAACACTTTGATTTTGCTGTCCTTAGGCAAGGTCACAACCTTCGCGCCCGCGGGCAGCTCAATCCCGTACTTGTAAATGTAGCAGAACTCATAAAACGAGTTGCCAGCGGAGGTGTTGTAGTGCGAGGAGAACCACGCCACCGTGTCATCCTTGATGAAACCTGGTGTGAGGCCGATGATCTCACCATTGCCACCGTAGCTCTCGGTGATGGTGGTTGGCCAGATGCGGTTATCCCACTGACCAATATAGCCGTTCCAGCTTTGCACACTCCAGGGCACGGGCTTGCCATCGACCATAATGTTTGCTGCGGTATCGCCCGTGGCGGAGGCCAGAACATACAGCCGGTTGAAGCCGCCCTCAGGAATCTTAATTTCCTGACCATTGCAGGCAACAGCATTCTTCTGTCCATTGGCAGTTGGTCCGAAGTTGAACGTGACACCCTCTGCCACCAGCGTGGCGGGAATCATTGAACCTGGATAAGAGCGGCCCTCGCTGTCCATCGCACCATCATTCGGCTTGGCCGTTGAACTAATCACGTCCGCATCAAACGCTAGGGCAATTGGCTTGCTCTGCAAAGTTGCAATCTGTGTGGCCGGCTTGCCAACCTTCACTGCAAACGCCCTGAGGCCGTAGCCGCGCACATCAGTAACCAGCTTGCCGCCGGTCACGGTGGCCGCACCAATAGGGCGTTCCTGACCATCAACCTCTCGGGCGGAGACGATGGGCTGTGCCAGCGCAACCTGCACCCCCTTGGCGGCGTTACCGGTGTGCTCACGCAAACGGATGATGATCTCGTCACCCTCTTCAGCCTTCTTGGCGGCACTGATGCTCACGTTCTTATCGCTCACGTTCATGAGCGAGTAGCTCTTGCCCAGCGGGCCCTCGTGCTTCTCGCTGGCAAACGACATCAGCGGCTGGTTCAGCCTCGCACCCTGCGCGGGGCCCTGAGCCTGCTTCCAGTCACCGGCGTGCCCATATAACGCGTACAACACATGGTGGCGGCCAATGTCCTGCGTGCCCTGATCCGGGTAACCGCCACGGGTACCGGGCGTGTGCAGCAGCGTCAGCCGAACGGTGTTGTCTGTTGGCTTATCGGCTCCATACTTGCTATCACTTATGGCCGTAACACCGTAATCCTTCTTGGAATCAGTCAAGTCAAACCAGTGGTGGAAGGAGTACTCAAACTGCTTCTCCTGGCCGTTGCCACGCTCGATAGCGCCGGCCGCCAAGTCGTACGTTGCCTTCGGATTGGAAACCGCCAGCGGGAAATGAACACGCAGACTGCGCTGGCGGCTACGCCAGTCGATGTCGGTGTCAAACTCAACGCGAGAGCCCGCATCACCCGCGCACAAACGCACACGCTGGATGAACGTTGAGCCTTCAGCAGAACGCGTGACTTCAATTGCAACTCGAGCAGGTCCATCCTCAGCTATCTTCATGGTAACGGGGCCGCCTGCAAAGGCCTTCGGTGGCAGTTTGCGGTCCGCCCAATCCTGGTTCCACGCTGGCCACTCGCGGGGGTTCTCATAGTGCAGCCCCAGCCGAATTGGCGCTGAGAGCAGCTCTTTCTTGGCGAGCTTGTCAAAGATTGAAGAAACATCACCATTGGCATCAATCTTGGCAAGATAGTTGCCATTCTCCAGCGTGTTCTCTGTAACCTTAAGAGTTGATGCGACCGGACCAGCGGCCGCCTGAAGCTCAACATCAAACGTCGAGTAACTGACCGATGGGGTCATCGCCACAAACGCAATCCGCGCCACACCGTCGCTGATCGAGAGAATCTGTGCCGCCACCGGTTTGCCGTCCGGACCCGTCACCTTGATGCCCTTGGCCGCGGCCATGGCACCAACCGCCGGAACGGAAGCCTCGACCACATCCTGACGATCAAACGACAAGGCGTTGTACACAACAATGGCGCTGCCGGTGGCGCGAGTATCAAGTGCGGAGACTACAGCGCTGGTGGCATCGGTGAGAACCTCGCAAAACATGTTGGCCGCCAGGATTTCATCGTTCCATGAATACTCGTACGCCTTGGGCACGCTGGTGCCGGGCAAAATGTCGTGCATCTGCGAGCCGAGCACGAGATACCAGGCATCCTCAATCTTGGTGGACGGATACGGGCGACCGCCGAGCCACCAGGCGGCCAGTGAGGCCCGCTCCGCGGCATCGGCCAGCAGCTCATTCTTACGGTTCCACCGCTTCATGTAAGCCTGAGAAGTGACCGACCCTGCGGAGTGCTCGGTCAGCATCAACTCGCCCTTGTACGTAGGGAGCCGCTTTTGCATCTCGGGCGTTAGGGCGTTGAACATCGCATCGGCGTTTCCAGAGACGACGTTGATGTCTCCCTTGGTGTTGACGCTGGTTTCAACCATCGCTACCGACTTTTCAGTCGGCGCACCGCCCGTGTCACCGGTGCCAAAGTAGTGGTAGTCCGCCAGGATTCCTGACTCCTTGCGGTGGTTCTCGAGGCGCGTCTTCCACGAAGCGCTGTTGGCCAGATTCTCCTTGACCTCGCCGGTATACGACCCCGGATCAAGCGCTGCGGCGATCCGCGTGCCATCAGTCCCTTCCCACATACCCACCTTAAACGGAATCGGCACGACCGCGTTCCAGGTCAGCTTCTGGGTTGAAAAACCCTTGAGCCCGCAATGTGCCAGCATCGTGGGCATTGATGCCGGAAAGCCAAAGCAGTCGGGCAGCATAAACTCTTCGCTGGCGAGGCCAAACTCTTGACGAAAGTACTTGTTGCCGTACAGCACTTGGCGAACGAACGATTCAGCCGATGGAACATTGGCATCATTCTCATCAACCGATGATCCGCACGGGAACCAGCGGCCCGCGGTGATGTACTGCTTCATCTTGGCGTACTGCTCGGGGTAGTACTCCTTCATCATCTGGTAACGGCGCGATCCGCTGAAGTTAAACACATAGCTCGGGTACTTCTCAAACAGGTTAAAATTGTCATTCAGAGTCTTGGGCAGGAACTCGCGGATGGAGTCCGCATACGTCCAGCGCCACTGCGTGTCCAAGTGGGCGTAGCCAACGACGTAGAGCGTCGGCTCGGTGAGCAGGTTGGGGGCTGGCTTCATGGCTGCAGCTTTGGGCGCTGCGGGTTTGGCGGCTTCATCGGCCAATGTTGCGAACGCACTCGCCGAGCAAGCCAGACCCGCGATGAGTGAAAGTACAGAAGAAAGTTTCATAGGATGGTGTCTCAAAAAGGTACGAATCGGGGATCAGATTGCCACACGGCGAAAGCATCAACACATCAAACTGCACGCCGCAAGGCGTCCAAACCTAACCAGTCAAAGCTGTAGGTGTTCCAAAAGTGTGCGCTCAATTGCAGCCGCATCAACCGATGCCGCCAGCTGCTCTCTAAACTCTTCATGCATGAGCTTGCGGGCTAGCTTTGCGAACACTTTCATATGCGTCCCTGCCGTGTCACCCGCTGGTACGACCAGCAGCAGCACGATGCCGACGGGCACACCATCACTCGAGCCCCACTCGACAGGGTTTTTGAGTTTGACCACCGCCAGCGTGGCCGCGGCGATGGATTCGGTCTTGCAGTGCGGCACAGCAAATCCGTAGCCAAGCCCCGTCGAGTACGTTGCTTCGCGGGCCCAAACCGCCGCCTCAACGGCATCTGGCTGCTCAGTTCGCCCAGCCACAAAGAGCGCATCAACCGCCTCTTTAATGGCTTCGTGCTTGGTCCTGGCATCACTGCCAACAACAATGGCGTTTGAGTCAAGCACGCCAACGGCCTGCTGGCCACCAGCAGCACTCTGTCCCAAAAACGCCTCAACGGCATCCGCAGTTTTGCACGCCATCGCACCGGCAAGTGTTTCCCGGCACCGGACCGAGTCCAGATTCACCAGCGCAGCCTTAAGATTCAGCACCTCACCCGGAGCCACGCTGATTTCATCAACCCCCATGCCCACCAGCAGCGGCAAGTTGCGAACGTCACCGGCCATTTCACCGCAAATACCAATCCAAGTATTATGACTCCGGGCCTCACGCACAATACCCGCAAGCAGCCGCAGGAATGCGGGCTGGCGCGAGTTGTAAATACTCGCCACACCTTTGTTGCCACGGTCAACAGCCATGGTGTACTGGCACAGGTCATTGGTGCCCACGCTTAAAAAATCTGCGTGCTCGCAAATCTCCGGCATGGCGTGCGCAACCGATGGGACCTCAACCATCACACCGATCGGCATTTTCTCATCAAAGCCAACGCCTTCGCTGCGAAGCTGCGCCTGAGTATCACGAACCTGCTGCCGGAACCACTCCGCCTCAGAGGCAACCGCAACCATCGGCGCCATCACCTTAACCGGCCCACGGGCCGAAGCGCGAATGATCGCCCGAAGCTGCGCGGTGAGCAAGTCAAGGTACTGCGGGTACAGCCGGATACCGCGAACGCCCAAAAACGGATTGTCCTCCGGCGGCACAGTCATGTACGCCGCGGGCTTGTCGCCACCAATATCAAACGTGCGAATGATCACACTGCCGCCAGCCGCAGCATCAACCACGGCGGCATAGGCCTCAAACTGTTCCTGCTCAGAGGGAGCGTGCGGACGATCCAGAAAAAGCAGTTCCGTACGCAGCAGGCCCACACCTTGCGCGCCCAGCGCCACTGCGGAAGTCACCTCGCCAGGCATGGAAGCGTTGGCCGCAACCTCCATGGCCACACCATCGCGCGTCGCACCGGGCTTTCTGGCAATCGGATGAAGCCGCTCGCGGCGGCGCTTGGCCGTGCGATCAACGATCTGATAGTACCGCTGCACCTCCGCCGAACCCGCGGCAAGCATGAGCCCATTGTCGCCATCAACAATCAGCTCGTCACCGGCAGACACCATCGACAGTGCCAGGCGAGCATCCAGCAGCGTGGGAATGCTCAAGCTCCGGGCAAGAATCACCGTGTGAGATGTGACACCAACGGCCCCCAGAACCAGCCCCTTGAGCCTCCCGTGGTCCATCGACATCAACTGGTTGGCCGTGAGCACCTCCGCCACGACAATGCTGTCCTGCTTGAGCTCGATCCGGCTTGAGTTCGCCTCTTCATGCCCCGCTCCATGCTGCATGCCCGCGCTTGCGCCCAGCTTCAAGCGATCAACAATCTGCATGCACACATCTTGGATGTCAATCACCCGATCGCGCACGTACGCGCTCGATGCTGCCCGCAGTTGGTCCATGAATCGACCGGCAGCAACCACAACCGCTTGGGCGGCAGTCTTTCCCGCACGAATCTGCAGTTTCACCTCCGCATCCAACGCCGGGTCAGACGAAATCTCCGCATGGGCGAGAAGCAGGTCCTTCTCAAACTTGCGACCAGCAGCCGCCGCACGCTTGCGAAGCTCAGCCGTGACCACCGCAATTGCCTCCGCAGCCGCGGCCAACTCGCCATCCAGCGAGGTGGGCTTGGCATCCCTCATCGCCGCCGACAGCGAAAGCCCGGCCACCATCACGGCAACGCCGCGGCCCACACCGCGGCACACGGGCGTTCCCGGGGCGAAGGCGATGTTGTGCTGACGAAGGCTGATGGGCAGTTCCTCCGGCCCGCGTGCAGAGTTCGACTGGGCGGGCTTGCCAGGCTTGCCGAGCTTGCCGGCGGGCTCATCCTCTGCTTTGGCCCACGCCCCATCAATAAGAACCCGCACCGCGACAATGGCCGCCTCGGCATCGGCACCCTTGGCTTCGATGGTGCACGCATCGCCAAACTGAACATCCAGCCCAACCACGGAGAGCACGCTCCCAGCATCAACAGATACGCCGCCAGCCTTGGCGAGCGTGGCCACAGCGCGAAACCCACGCACTGCCTCGGCAAGCATGCTGGCGGGCCGCGCGTGCAGACCGTTGTGCAGAGAACAGGTGAAGCGAACCTCAGCCGACATAGAAAGAAAGTCCTGAATGGGTGTGCAAGACGAAATCGCAAATTACTCGCACTGTGGGCCTTGGGCCTTGGGCCTCGGGCCTCGGGCCTAGGGCATTCAACGAAAGCACGCGGAGAACCGATGCGCCCGGCGGTGTCAGGCCCCAGCCTTGGCCAGCACACCTTTGGGATTTTTAATGGCTTCCGAAACCCCGACACGAATCGTCTTCTTGCCTTCAAACCGATCCAAATGCTCAACTTCAATATCAACAGCAAAGATCGCGACGTCACAATCCTTGATATCAGCCTTGGAAAGTTCGTTCTCGATGCCCATGGCACCTTGGGTCTCAACCTTAATCTGGTGGCCCATCGCCTTGGCGGTTTTCTCAAGCTGCTCGGCAGCCATGTAAGTGTGGGCAATTCCGGTCGGACAAGCGGTAACGGCGACGATTTTCATAGTCCAGTCCTGCTCAATATCGAGCGTTAAACAAAGCAAGCGATCAATCCGGTTCGACAACTGCGAACTTCCTAAAACCTTTCAGACCCGCTCACGCCTTCTCAAGGCGCTCGCCCGGCGCTTTCCAAAGTACTTTCAGGGCGTTGATAGAAACCGCTGTAACAACCGTGCCTGCGACAATGGCGACGATGTACATGATCCGATTGTCAATGACCGGCAGCACGATTGGCCCGCCGTGCGGGGCATGGTTGCCAACGCCGCCCAGCATGGCAACGGTGCTGGCGGTCATTGATCCGAGCACAATGCACGGGATAACCCGTAGCGGATCACCCGCGGCAAACGGAATCGCGCCCTCAGTGATTCCGACCATGCCCATCCCCATCGCCGCAAGCCCTGATTCCCGCTGCTCCGTAGACCAATGCTTGCGAGCCAGCAAAGTGGCCAGACCCAGTCCCAGCGGTGGCGTGCAGATCGCCGCCGCAACCGGCCCCATCAGTGAATAGTCGCCCTGGGCGATCAACCCCGAAGCAAAGAAGAATGCAGCCTTATTGACAGGGCCACCCATGTCAAACGCAATCATGGCGCCCAGCAGTGCGGCCAATACCACAGCGCTGCCGCCCTGCATGGATTTGAGCTGCTCGCCAAGGCTGATCATAAAGCCTGCAATCGGCGGGCCGACTACCAGCATCATCACCGCTCCCACAATCAGGGTCGATGTGATGGGGATGATCAAAATCGGCATTATCGGCTTCACGAGTTTGTGCATGGGTAACGACTTCAGACCCTGCACCACATACCCAGCCAGCAGCCCCGCGGCGATTGCCCCGAGAAAACCAGCGCTGATCTCTTTTTTAGACGAGTCCGTGAAGAAGGCCAGAAGATTCAGATCGTTGCACAGGAAGCCACCGATCGCACCTGCCACCAATCCGGGCTTACCCGCGATCGAATACGCGATATATGCCCCAAGAAACGCGAGCATGAGCTTAAATGAAAGCACACCCATCTTCAGCATGAAGAAAGGAATTGGCGAGTTTGAAAAATCCGGACCGCCCGCCACTGTTGCTGTTGCCTCACGAAGCGGAACCATCGCAATCGCCGCGGCAATCAGAATGCCACCGCATGCAACAAACGGAATCGCGTACGACACACCGGTGAGAAGGTGCTGACGAAGCTTTTTCAGCCATTCCATGGAGCGGGTTCCTTGCAGCGCCCCCGCACACTCGCCGCAGCGTTGAGGCAAAGTAAGGGCGACCGATGATGAAATTCAAAAGCGGCAGAACACACCGCAGGAGAGCTTGATATTAGGCCGCAGCGAAAAAAGGTTTCGATTTCCTTGCGATGAAAGAACATCATTTTGCGCGGCACCGGCGCAGTCGCATCGCGCATCGCGCATCGCTTGCCCGCGGCCGCTCCGCCCGCAGCGCGCAAAAAGACACCCGGATTGAATCCGGGTGCCAATTGAGTCATCAAAGTTGCGGTTACGAACGAAAACTCGACCCGGGTCGCATCAGCCCGGCATCCGAACTCAGCAGCCTGCGCCGAAGGCGTTGATGAACGCGACGAAGTCGTTGCCGTCTACGACGAGGTCGCCGTTGACATCAGCTACCGGATCAATCGCCGCATCGCCCACACCAAACGAGTTGAT
>JBBRKQ010000014.1:0-57569 GCA_038231815.1 Phycisphaerales bacterium | reverse complement strand
GATCGAGACGTTGTTGCTGAAGTCGTTCGCCACAGCGAGGTCGGGCCTGCCGTCGCGGTTGAAGTCCCCCACGGCCACGGAGATCGGCTGGCCGCCCACCGTGAAGTCCGCCCGCACGCCGAAGGTGCCCGTGCCCGTGCCCAACAGGATCGAGTCGTTGTCGCTGAAGACGTTCGCCACGGCGAGGTCGGGCCTGCCGTCGGCGGTGAAGTCCCCCACGGCCACGGAGGTCGGAAATGCGCCCACCACGAAGTTCGTCCGCGCGCCGAAGGTGCCCGTGCCCGTGCCCAGCAGGATGGAGACGGTATTTCCCTCGCCGTTGCCGCCGTTCGCCACGGCGAGGTCGGGCCTGCCGTCGCCGTTGAAGTCCGCCACGGCCACGGAGTACGGGGCGGTGCCCACCGCGAAGTTGGTCGCCGCGCCGAAGGTGCCCGGGCCCGTGCCCAGCAGGATGGAGACGGTGTTGCTGCTGAGGTTCGCCACGGCGAGGTCGGGCCTGCCGTCGCGGTCGAAGTCACCCACGGCCACGGACCGCGGCCTGGTGCCCGCCGCGAAGTTCGCAGGCGGGGCGAAGGGCGTCGGGCACTGGGCCAGCGCGGGCAAGGCGGTTGCCAAGACAATACCCAAGGCGGCAAGCCAGCGTCGGGCCTTTGCTGGCGTGACGATGGTTACATCGGTCATGGGCTTCGGTGGTGTGGTCAAGGATCTGCTGTTTGTGTTCATGGAAACTCTCCCGTAAGTCATGTCAATCATCTTCCAACCAGTGACCCTGCGAAACGTTCTCATGCATTGGCTCGCCTAGGTCATGGGAATTGTCTTGCAACCCATGGGAATTATCTTCCAGGTCATGGGAATTGTCTTCCCGGTCATGCCTTGGCTGAGCAAAGTCATGGGTTGGCTGAGCAAAGTCATGGGTTGGCTGAGCAAAGTCATGGGTTGGCTCGCCAAGATCATGGCCTGATACAAAGAAGTCATGGTTTTTTTCGCGGGGTCCTTCAGAAGCACCTGCTCCGGGCCGACGCCTGTGTTTGAATCGTACCACGGGCTGTTCTGTGGGGCGAGTGGAAACCAGCACATGTTTATGTGAAGATATGCGCTTTGACCATAAGCGTGATACCGGACAAACAAGCTGCGCAGTTGCAGTTCTTTGAGTCGCACCACCCGTTGTGGGTCGCCAAGGCGATGGCTATCGGACTTACCTCTAGGCAGGCCACGGCGTTTAGCAACCTGACCAGGGCTACCCGCACCGCATTTGATGCGCCCCAGAACGCTCGCAACCCGGCCAAGGCCAGCGCAGCGAGGTGACCGGCGCTGCCAGCGAGCAGGTTGGTGGGCAGTTCAGAATCGGCAACGATGGCGCGAGTGCGACGGGGGCGACAATGAAGCTGGCGGCTTCGGAAACGCGGGAGCACTGATACTCGCCGCGCAAGGACCAAATACAACCCGCCCCGGCAGTGAATGCCGAGGCCTTGATGTGCATTTCGGATCGGCTGGTGGGCCGAGACTAACAGCCTGCGCTAAAGGCGTTGATGAAGGCGATGAAGTCGGAGCCATCAATGATGCCATCGGGGCTGAGGCCATTACCACCCCCGCCAGCGACATCGGCGAGGCCATCAACCGCGGGGTCGCCGGTGGAGAAGGAGTTGATGAAGGCGATGAAGTCGTTGCCATCGACAACGCCGTCTGGCTGGAGCCCTGTAGCGCCGCCCCCGGCGACATCTGAGAGGCTGCAGGCGACGGGGCACCCGGGGCAGGGAAGTGGAAAGTTCTGCCTCATCCAATCCCGTCCTTGTACGGTGGGTTCATCGGTTGGGTAGGTCACCGCCAGCGCGTTCGTGCCGCGCGTGGTTCTCAGCGGCAAGACCACGTGTTCCCAATCATTCCAGCCCCTGTGCAACTGTCCGGGCGATTCGGTACCGGGCAGCCCCACGGGGTTGTTGGGGATGTAGTTCAGGTCTTGAATGACATTGAGGGTGAAAAGTCCATCTAAGAACTCGGTACCTTGAACGTTGCCGAAGTCAACTGGCGAGCCGTTGAGTCGAGCGTACTGAATACGCCGAATAGGCTGACCGGCAATGACCTCACTGTTAAAGCCGTACGGCATCACATAGCTTTGATACGGACCCGCTGGCGTGCCGATGCCGATGAGCTCATCGAGATGCTCCTCATTGATATTGTCGAGGGCGGACCGGGAGTAGTCGAGCTTCCAGAATGCGGTATTCCAGGGCATTCGCCATGCCAGGACATAGTTCATGACGCTGGGGTAGTTGGGCTTGCCGTTGGTGTTCTGGTCGCCGCCGTGCTTCAGGCCAAGGTTGTGCCCAAACTCGTGCATGAAGATGCCGGCCTGCTCTTCGGCCGTGTAAGCACCTGAGCCGTGATAAACCACCATGTTGTCACCGTTGAGCTGGGCGATGCCGACGAGGCCGGTCGAGCTTGATCGATCCGCGACTATGCAGTAGCGGAAGGCTTTGGCCTTTGCGGTGGTGCGCTGCGAGTCACTATTTTCGCTTTCGGTGCCAAAGTAACCAAATCTGAATATGAACTGATCGGACGGCCACTCGTCCGCATCGGACTGCCAGATTTCTTGGAGAGGGAGGTCGGTTTGGTCGAGGACGAGATGAAGGTTAATGCCGGTGGTCAGGTCCGGGTTGGAAAGCGGAGCATCGGCAAAGGCCGTTTGCAACAGCGGAACCGCCGCGGGATCGAACGAGAAGTTACGCATCGCATCTACTTCGACGTAGAGATCTTTGTGGAGCCAGTTTGCCCCCGGGAGCATGTAGCGCTGGGACAATCCGCCAGCATCGGCATATGGGATGCCGTTGCACTCCTAATCGTCTAAGAGGCCATCACCATCGGTATCGCCTCCGACTCGAAAGGCGTGGGTCCGGCCGATCGAGGTGTCTAACGATTCTCCCACCACCGTGCCACCATCTGCGGAAATCGCCCGGGCGTAAGCGAAACCCTCGCCACCCTCACTCAGTGTGCCGATATCTCGCCAACCCGTGGCTGCGGTCCACTTCACTGCGCGGGGGTTCCCGTCGTGCAGCGGATCATTGGCCATGCCGACGATCACATTCCCGTCGCCCGAGATTCCAAAGGCGAACACGGCGTCTCTGCCGATTGTTCCGAGGTCTTGCATTCCAGTCGCCTCGGTCCAGCGAAACCCGTGTGAGGCTCCATCGCTCCGGGTTGAGTACCCAACTACCACCTGCCCGTTCGCCGAGACGGCGGTGGCGACGGAACTTGCGGTGTACCCCGGTAGTGTTCCGAGGTCCGTCATGGCGGAGAAGAGCTCACTGGTAAAATAGCTGAACGCGTGCCAAGCTCCGCTTGGCGTCGTCGAGCTCCCCACCACATGGTTTCCATTCCTTGAGACCGCACGGGCCTCGGCCTGAGTTCCTCCAAGCGTACCGATGTCCTGCATCCCACCCTGCTGTCTCCAGCGGAACGCCCGCGATTGATTCGCGGCATTGAATGAACCTCCCACAACGATGACTTCGCTCGCATTTGTCACGCCCCAGGCGACCGTTTGGGACCCGGGAGCAAAGGACCCAAGGTCAATCATGCCGCCCTCTTGCGTCCAGGAAAAGGCGCTGTAGGTGTTTCCCGAGGAGTAGCCCACGACCACCTTTCCATCCGCAGAGACGGCGTAAGGTATTGCTCCTGCATCGCCGTTGAGGGTGCCGAGTACTTGGCGGTTTCCGCCACCGGGCACGCCGCTAGCCACCCAGCGAACGGCGTACCCGGTTAAGAAATCCGGCGAGACATCAAAGCCCACGACCACGCTTCCGTTCTCCGAGACCGCGGTGGCGCGCGAATAAGATGGAGCTGGCCCCGGGGTGGAAGAAAGGTCGTACATCTTGGCACAAACAGGCTGGGCGTCGGCCGTTCGCGCCATCGCGCCGAGCAGAATCGCGCATGCCGAACTGGCGATCAGTACGGCTCTGCCAAAGGTGGCAGCGTGCGACGCCGTCAAAGGAGCGGCGACGCTCAGCTTATGGAAACGAGGTGTAGGGATTGAAGCGATACTGCACATAAAGTTTCTCTGGTGTGAACGCGCGGGGCCATGACTTGGATCAACACCAAGCAAGGGAGCGGCTAAGCAAGTTGATGCTGTCATCGGAGCTGAACTGTCCGACCGGGCAATGGGTTTGGCCGTAACCGAAGTGAGCGGCTTGGACTGGCTGGTGTGGCGGGACTAGCAACCCGCCGCAAACGCATTGATGAACGCGATAAAGTCGGACCCATCAATAATGCCATCCGGACTGAGTCCAGCCACACCACCGCCAGCAACATCGGCCAGAGGGTCGATGAGGGGGTCGCCGGTGGAGAAGGAGTTGATGAAGGCAATGAAGTCGGAGCCATCGACGATGCCGTCTGGTGCACCTCCGGTCGGGCCTGCGCCGGCGATGTCGGCCAGGGAGCAGGGTGGGGTTGGGCAGGAAATTGTCGTGAGCACGGCCGGGAGGCTGTTTGTGCTGCCGCACGCGCTGGTGATGGTGCAGCGGAAGCCGTTGCCGGAGGCGGCGATGGCCGAGAGCGTGAGGTTGGCAGTTGCGCTGCCTGCGGCTGTGGCCACGCCAGCGGTGGCGCCGTCGGCCAGATTCGTCCAGAAGCCGGGTGCGCCGGCGAGGGCGTACTGCCACTGGTATGCGAACGGGCCGCCTCCGGTGGCCGAGACGGTCATCGTGGCTTCGGCATCTGAGCAAACCTGCACGGAGGTTGGGGGAGTGATGGAGCCGGTACCGATGCACAGGGGCACTGTCGAGAAGGTGATGCGGATGCGACCCACATCCTCACGTGTGATGGTGACCCCGGTGGCTGGGGCGATGCCGTTTGCATCGGCGATGACCGTGCCCTGCTGGGTCACAACCATACCGCCGATGGGTCTGGCGTACCAATAAATGGTGGCCCCGGGAGCCGGGTTATAAAGCGCAGTCTTGCGCGGTGCGACGCTGGTTGTGTACGTCGTGGCGGGCGAATTGTCGATACTGGCGGCGGCAAACGCCGACGCAAACACGGTACACTCCCAGCGCGTGGCTGAGTCGATTACGGTGCCGGTTTCCCAATCAAAGTACCCACCCCATGTGCCCCAACGATCGCCCAAGTTCGGATCACCCGGACCGGGGTCGAGTTGTTGGCCAGCCAGGACGCTGTCCGCATCGGCGTTGAAGAAGCCGGGGTACGAGCGGTCCGTGCGATACGTGTCCACCAAATACTGGCACGAGGCGCGCACGGTGCGAACCGGCGAAACCCACTGGCCGATGTCCGGCCCGGGGGTGGGGTCCTCGATCGACCACGACTCAACTTCGTGCTCGCGCTCATCCCAAAAGATCATGTAGCCCAGGCCCGAGGCATCCATCGAGCCGATCGCGGCCCGCAGGCTAGTGCTCCAGCCCGCCGACCCGGTTGTGTCCCGCTTGCCGAAGAACGCCCGCGAAAGAGCCAAGTCTCGCTGCGTGGCCGAGATGCGAACCGTTGGCGTCAGAACTTCGAGGATTCCCAGATTGCCCGCCCCGTTTGGTCTCGGAATGTTCGTCTGACGGTTATCGACCAGCGTTCCAGCCAAGTAATCCACCAGCCCGCCGAGGTTGGGCTGGAAGTTCACGGCCGGGCAGTACAGCACCGCTGCACAGAACCGCTCGGGTGCGGTGCGTGAGATTTGCCCGGTGCCACGCCCGCCACCGCTGTGGCCAACCACGGCCACGCGAGTGGGATCAATCGTGTAAGGCGAGGGGGCCGGAGTCAGCCCGAGTACCCAATCCATGATCCAAAAGAACCGCCGCTGGGTGAAGTTGACGATCGTCGCGGTCAGCGGCGGATCGGTGCGAACGGCGGCAGTAAACGGGTCGAGCGCGCCGTCGTATCCAAACCAGTCGGTATTGTCGAACTCCAGCGTGTTGCCATTTCGGGCATAAATTGTGTCGTCCGGTGTGACAACGATGCCGTTGCTTAGCGAGAGCGACATACTGGCCCGCGCCGCCACGCCCGGCAGAAACAATTGGTAGTTGCCGCCGCCGCCGTGCAGCGCAAACGCGCAGGTGAGCGGGCCACCGGGCACGCCGCCGACGGGCTCGGTGATGACAAAGACGTGTGGGACGCCGTTCTTGGCCGCGTTGCCAAGAACCGGAACATCCGGGCGTGAGTTGTTGTAGTCGTTGCGTCCCTCGGCCCAGACGACAAAGGCCGTCGCGGCGTTTCCGCCGGCGGTGGTGACCGTGAACTGCGGGTGCGGCCGCACCGGGTCTGCGGCGGGATTGTAACTAAAAGCCGTCGCCGCACTGTTGGATGGCACGACGACGGTGCTTCCTGTGTCGACCACCGCAAAGAAAAGACCGCCACTGGCCCGAGGTGTGTAGGCGAATGCACCCTCGTTGGCACTGAGCGTGTAAATGCCACCGGCGGGCGTGGGCACACGCAGCATCGCAGCCGGCGAGAGCGACCGCAAGCGTGCGCCGGTGTACTCGGGCGAGAATAATCGTCCTAGCCGTGTCATGTTTACCGTACTGGCTTGCGCGCCCGCTGAGGCATAAATCTCTACGGTGTCCGTCGGCCGCGCGGGCGGAGCTGGGAACTGCCAGACAATAAACACCTGCCCCTGTGCGTACCACGCCCGGACATTAAAGGGCTGGGCCTGGGCCGGGGTTGCGGCGGTGAGCACGAACAGAAGTGTGAGGGCAATGCCGGTGGCCCGAATCGGGAGCGGACACGGGGCGGCCAGCCGCGCAGCAAGACTCACAAGATATTGAGCAATCGTTGTCACCATCATGGAAACCGTTCGAGTGCTCATAAGAGTGTTCCTGTTTGTGCCAACGAAGTTACCGCATGCGGCACGAGGAATCTCGCCAGGCCCCTTGCCTAGAGAACAATCATCGTCGCAATTCGGGTCTTTGTGCGGTGGACCTGAATTTGGTCCGTCGCACGCTGCTGCAAGTCTACCGCGAGCGGCCCGGCAGAGCGTGTCATGTTCCACGAATAATTATGTGAAACTAGGGGCTTTGGGCAAAGGACAGTTTCAGCGAAGCACGCGGCACTGCGGAATTGCTGTTGATTCGCACGACTGGGCTTGCCGTTTCAATGCGGAACTGACGCCAAGTCGCTGGTGTCCTGACCCGGAACAGCCGCACAGTGTGTATTGATGCGACCCAGGATTATCCACGCATCCGCCGTCCACACGAAGGGCTCGGTGTTCTCGTTGCGGCCGTCGATGGAGTTCGTCGCTGCCTTGTCCAGTGCCGCGACGCTTGCAGATACCCGCGGCGGAGCTGCTTGGTCGCCGGGTCAGCAAACACCCGCCCGACCTGATAGAGCCAGCTTGCCCTCATCGGTGTGAAGTGGGTGTGAAGTGGGTGTGGTAGTCGGGATGCTTCTTGACCCACAGCTGCACCGCGGTGCCGTCAGGCTCGGTGGCCTTGATAACCCCATCGATCATCTTGAGAAACTTCGTGAACTCCTGCCGCCGGTACCGCCGCCATCGACCGCAGGCTCCAGTGCGTCGCAGCTTTCATCTTCTGGTGAAGGGTCTTGCGAGCTGCTTCGCTGATCTGGAGCTTCGTCAGACCCTCCACATCAAGCAGCACTGCTGTCGCGCGATCGGCCAGCGCTGTAAGTGACCGGCACCCACACCAGTACCCGCACCAACGCTGGTCATTGATCCCGCACTCCATCCGGCAGAATCAACGCCGTTCGATTCGCCGTGCCTCAGCTCCAAAGTACTCCAGAGCTCATACGCGACAGCCGCGTCAAAGGTGACGCATTTTCGAAGTCAGGGCACTAGCAGGCTGTTGAAAAACTCACTTTGCTGCAAAATCCAATCCATTTGATGCAAAGTTCTTGATCGTGGACCCGGGTGGCGGGGGAAGAAAGTTGCCTGGAATGGGTTGGCTCGAAGGACCCACTGCGTTTTCAACAGACTGCTATTAACGCTGTTGCCGCGGTGCCAGTTATTTTAGTTGCGCCGCCAAATAATGGTGCAATATGCCGGTTCGTTTTGATGTTCCTGCGGGTCGTACCGTGATCCGTCCAATCCGCCTTTCTAACCCCTCCTAAGTCAAGGGATCGTTTGCTACAGCAGAGTACCCAACACGATATGTTCACATCCGTAAGCCTGCGGCCGCCAGCGCATAATGCACGAGCGAAGCTCCAAGCCATTGCGAAATCTTTCGTTCCCCACCGACCTCCGCGCGCAGCGCCCTCTCTGCGGGGCACCCACCGCCGCGCTCTTGGCGGGGGCTGGAGCAACGTCCTTCGGGCCCCAATCTCGCCTCACCTGCATCGCGTTGACCAATCCCCAACCACCTTACCAATGTAAAGCTGGGGTATTTGGAGAAGCAATCCACGACTCAGCTTACGAACGGCACGTCCGAGAAGCCATTTCTTCACCCAATTCTTATCAAACTCGCAGTGTTTTACCTTGTAATCACAGCGACTTGAGGTAGAATGCTCCTGATCTAATAGTTTTTACCAACACCCCAGCCCAGGATTTGCCCATGCGTCTTGCATCTATTGTTCTCGCCTCAACAACGCTCGCCGCCTTCGCGGCGAGTTCGGCCTCGGCCGACCTTGTCTCGCGGATGAACATTGACAACGGGTTTAACTTCTATTTCAGCACCGATGACAACGTGCAAGGCACACTGATCGGCAGCGGCAGTAACTGGACAATAACCAACTCGTTTACGACGGCGCTGGTTCCGGGCAACACGTACTATTTGCACGTCCAGGCGGTCGATGTCGGCGTCATCGCCGCGTGGATCGGGCAGTTCAACGTGGATTCGAATTTTCAGTTCGGCAACGGCACGCAGCAACTGCTAACCAACGCCACCGATGGTCTCTGGCGTCAGAGCAATACGGGTTGGGGCAGCTACACCCAGACGCTGACCGATGCCGGCGCGAACGGTGTGGCTCCTTGGGGCACCGCCGCTTCGACGATCAGCAGCCAGGCCCGCTGGCTCGGATACGGTGTCAACACCACCAGCTACTTCTCCGCTACGATCACCACGGTTGTACCGCTTCCTCCCGCCGCATATGCGGGGCTTTCGGCCCTTGCTGGCGTCGGCTGCATCAGCGTTGTCCGCCGTCGCCGCAATCGCTGAGTTTGATTGAGTTGACGATCTTGCAACACCTTTTTCAACCCAAGCGAATACCTTGGGTTGTTTTATTTTTTGGGGTGATGGGTGAGTCAATTCTGAGGGCATAAAGCACCGCGATACCCAGGCGTTTGCGGGATGCTCGTGAGCCATCTCCATTGCCCCAATCGATGTTTTTTCCTGAATCCCGCCTCCCAAGCCCGATCACACTGTCGCTTCCCAATCCTCCAGTACCAGCCCCGGCACACGCGAAAATTCAGCGGTATTGTGCGTGACGAGGACCAATCCATGGGCAACAGCTGTTGCGGCTATCAGCAGGTCGTTCGGACCGATCGGCAGGCCCGCTGCGGCAAGCGTGGCTCGGATGCGACCGGCACACTCCGCGGAGGCTGCATCAAATGCAATCGGATCGACAGCGGTGAAGAGTTCCTGAAGCAGAGACAGGTTGCTACCGGGGTTTGGGCTGTGGTATGCGCCGTAGTACAACTCGGCCATAACGATCGCTGACATCCGGAGCGATGCAGGGGCTGTCGCACGCAGGCGTGCCTTGACCGGCGACGGACGTTTTCCCAGAAATCGAGCCCACGCGTTGGTGTCAAGAAGGAACATTAACCCCGCGGCCCCGCATCCGTGTTTGTGTTTGCTGGTCCGGATCCATCGGTTTTGGGCCATCCTTGCCCGGCCCCGCCATCGAACTCTTCGAACACCCGTCGTTCAAACTCGCCTGCGGGCGGACGAACAAACTCACCCTCCCAGGCCCCGCCGACGTGATCGAGCAACGTTGTCCAGTCGCGAACATCTCCCGTCGCTGCGGAGGCACGATATGGGCTCCCTACGCTGTCTGTGACCGGGCCGTTTGCCCCGGCCAAACCGTTCGTCTGGATCTCTTGGACAATTAGTACCACATCAACATCCGTGCTAGGCATGCCAACGGGCAGCGAGATGCACAACTCACCACTGGGGCTCGTTCGCGATTTGGTGTGAAGAGTTTTCATGAGGCTTTCGCTTTGCCTGAAACCGCCTGATTTCTTTCCGAGGAAGTAAAGGGTAGCCGCTTATTGACAGGGTCGGGAACCGGCTATGACCGAGGGCCGTAGGACAACCAGTAACGGCCAAACGGTAAAACTCGTCGAGGGAAGTGACAGCGTAATCGGCTTTGGCCGCCGGAAGAACCTCGGCAGTCCCCTCGGGTTTACCTGTTCGGAAATTTGCCCATTTGGCCATTTGCCCTTGGCCCCCCTCACCCCAACCCGATAACCTTGCGCACTGGCAAGCAGTCACCATGTTTGCCTTTCGCAAGGGTATGGTCGCTCCCGCGCTTTGCGCGGGATTGTGATTGGAGGCTTTCGGTTCTGGTGAAACGTAGTCGAAGGAGCATTGCCCTGGCACTCTGGATGGACAGCATACTAAAGCACTTTTCCAAGGATCTGGGTATTGACCTGGGCACCTGCAACACGCTTGTCGCCGTGCGCGGGCACGGCATCGTGCTCAACGAGCCGTCAGTCGTCGCGGTGCGCAAGGGCACCAACCAAGTGCTGCGCATGGCCGGCGGCGAAGCCGTGGGCGTGATGGCCAAAGAAATGCTCGGCAAGACGCCGGGAGCGATCTCGGCTATTCGGCCACTCAAAGACGGCGTGATCTCCGACTTTGAAATCACCGAGGCCATGCTCAGCTATTTCATTAAGAAGGCCGTGCGGGCCACCGGCAAATTTGGAATGGTCGGGCCGCGCGTGGTCATCAGCGTGCCCTCGGGCATTACCGCGGTCGAGAAGCGAGCCGTGTTTGATTCGGCCGGTCGCGCAGGAGCAAGATCAGTACACCTCTGTGAAGAGCCACTCGCCGCGGCCGTGGGCGCGGGCCTGCCGTGGAGCGAGGCGCAGGCCAGCATGATCGTGGACATCGGTGGTGGCACCAGCGAGGTCGCTGTACTCTCCCTGGGCGACATCGCCGTGTGCGAATCACTCCGCGTGGCGGGCGATGACCTGGATGAGGCCATCATCAACCACATGAAAAAGAGCTACTCGCTGACCATCGGCGAGCAGACGGCCGAGCGGATTAAAATCGAAATTGGCTCGGCGTACCCGACCGAGGATGACCGCCCGCCCGACCGAATGGAAGTGCGTGGGCGCGACATGATCTCCGGCCTGCCTCGCCAAGTGGTTGTGACAAGCGAAGAGATTCGCGAGGCACTGCAGGAGCCGGTCATGGCCATCGCCGAGTGCGTGAAGCGCGTGCTGGAGAAGACCGACCCGGAACTCTCCGCAGACCTTTACCTCAGCGGCATGACCATCGCCGGTGGCGGGGCGCTGCTGCGAGGCATCCGCGAACTAATTGAAGTGCAAACCGGGCTGAAGGTGAAGATCGCCGCCGACCCGCTCACCTGCGTGGCCCGCGGCACGGCCCAGTTCCTGGACAACCTTGACCTGCTCAAGGAAATGCTCGACAGCGATCAGGATGGCTGATCGGCTCTGGACTTTGTGTTCCGGCGAGCTTGTCACGTACCGCCACCTCTGCTCCCCCACTCTTTCTCCGCCCAGTGATCCCCGTTTGTTTGTTGCTACCGCCGCCTTGCTTTCGAGTCACCCGTGCGCCGACCTTCCTCCTTCTTCGGCAATCCGCGCAGCACAATGGCGCTTGCCATAGCGGTGCTGTTTTTGCTGACGATCCTGCCCTCGCGCTATGCAGGGTGGACAAACTGGTTTGGCAACGTTGCAGACTTTGTGCTGGCTCCAATTCAGTGGCCGCTGAACCTGGTTGTTGGTGTCTTTAAGCGCAGCAGCGAAGGGGCAAACTCGCGTGACCCGGTCATCGCCGCACTGGAGCGAGAGCGTGACAAGTACAAAGATGCGTACTACCGCACCCTGGGCGAGCTTGACCAGTCCCGCACGCAAATGGTCGCCATGACGCGGGGCATGCAGCTGAACAACCAGTTGCCCTTCAAACTCCTGCCCGCGCCCGTCATCGGCTCGGTGTTCGATGGCGCTTCGCAGCTGCTTCGCATCCGGGCCGGGGCCAAGAACGGCGTCACCGAGGGTTCGGTCGTCGCTGTCGAAGGCGTTGACCTTCTCGGTCGCATCCCTATCGGCGGTGTAGCCGACCGCATCAGCAAAGTCCTGCCCATCATCGACCGCGCTGCCCGTCCGATCTCGGTGCTGATTTTCCCCGGCGAGATGGCCGAGGATCTTTCGCCTGAGCCCGCCGCCGCTGCCTCAGGAGCATCGGCAACCCCGCCTGCGGTGCCAAACCTGGACCCCGGCTCCGCCATCGCCGCACAACTAACGCCCACCGGCTTGGGCACCCTCTCTGGCCCGGTTGAAGCGCCCCGTATGCGGGCAGATTACACACCGCCTCGCCCCGCCGTGGGCATGCTGGTGCGGCTGCGCGACTCGCGCTGGCCCGCCTCGGCCCAAATGCTCATCGTCGGCCGGATCACGATGATCGACACCCAGTCCAACGGCCGGCAGATCATCACCGTGACGCCGCGCTATGTGCTCCCAGTTGCCGATGTGCTCGTCCGCGTCTCTGGCGATGATGCCGCCGATGCCGCGACAAACGGAGGCCGCCCATGAACCCCGTCGCGATTTCCATCGCCGCGTACGTGTTTCTTGGCCTTGAAGCCGCCCTGCGCGGCCCACTGGCCCTAGGCAACACCGCTGCCACACCCAGCTTCATGATGATCCTGATGGTGTTCCTGGCCATCCACGGTCAGGCACGTTCGGTGCCGTGGCTGTGCATGGCGCTCGGGCTCACTGTTGATCTCATCGGCTCACGCCCGGTCAATGGTGGCGAGGCGCTGGTAACCATTATCGGCCCGAACGCACTTGGGTACTTCGCCGCGGGGCACCTGGTACTCGCCCTCCGCGGCATCATGCTCCGTCGCAACCCGGTGGCTTTTTTCTTCCTGTGCTGCTCCGGCGCTGCGATGTGCCAGTTGATCATTGTCGTCGTGCTCACCTGCCGCAGCGCTATTGATAGTTCGCTGGCGTGGTCACCCCTGGCTGAACTCTTCGCCCGGCTCGGTGGCAGCCTCTATACCGGGATCGTTTCGATCCTCATCGGGCCAATCCTGCACGCTGCCGCCGGGCTTATGGGCATTACCGAGGCCTACAACCGCCGAGACTTCCGCAGAGTTATGCGGCGGATGTGACCCGGTGACGCTGAACTATCCGCCCCTGAACTATCCGCCCCTGAACTAGCCGCCCCTGAACTAGCCCTCCTCCGGGTGACCCAAACGAGTAATGCTCACCAAGAACCGACTTTCCACCCACCCCATCCTGCGGGTTCTCCCGACAGGGGCGGACCAAAGCGCTAAACTGACCGTACGTGAGTTCGATTCCCCTCAACATGCAGTCCGATGCCGCCGGTGAGCCAATCGCAAGCGCTCTGCCCGCGGGCGATCCAGCTGGCAACCCATCGCTCCCCGCTGCACAGTCCGCCAGCAAGCCACTGCCGCCGCCGCCACCCCACAAGCGGTCGTTTCTTGACACGGTTGAGCACTACATCTCCAAGCTGACCAGCCGGTCCGTGTTCTGGCACCGCATCGGTTCGCTCATCTGGTTGCCATACGCCTTTCGCAGCGGCATCAAAATGAAGCGGATGGATGCCAACACGTTCTCGGCCGTGCTGCCGTTTCGAAGGTTCAACCGAAACTGGTACAACGCCATGGCCGGCGCTGCGCTGCTGGCCAACAGCGAAATCGCCGGTGGCACCTACATCTACGGCAAGTGCGGCGGCGACTACACCGTGGTCTGCAAAAATCTTCAGTACAGGTTTCTCCGCCCGTGCATGGGTCCAGCAATCTACCGCATCACCCCACTGGGAGATCTTGATGCGCTGCTAGCCTCCGGCCGGGAATTCAATCTCGACCTAGAACTGGATGTATTCCAGCAATTGCCGACGAAGGGTTTAGGCCGCGAGGTCCGGGTGGGCCGTTGCCAAGCAACCTTCCACATCACACCAAAGTCTGTCCACCGCCTGCGAGCGGCCCGGCGCGCAGCACCGTAAGTCCGGTTTCGTCCGTTTCATCGTCAAGCATGTGGTCCGATTGCCCACAATTCAGACCGCCGCCGCGGGCTTCGCGGTTGGGCGGCGTGTCTCCCCCGCTGTCGCCCCGCACAATCGCAGATGACCGGCGATGCAACCATGATTTCGGCTGTGAAATCTGATTCGCTATGACAAGCGCCGCCCCAACTTTAACTCCATCGGCCTCAGCCGCTTCAATGAACAAAGTCGCTCAAACCAAACCCGGCAACAACAGCTCTTTCTGGCCAGGTTGGTCGGTGTATCTAGCCGTGAGTTGGACGTGGTGCATCGGCATGTTCTTGCCGGTGCTGCTGATCCGGGACTTTGGCTGGGGTGGCTATCTCGCGTTCTTGCTGCCAAACTGTATCGGCTCAGCACTCATGGGCCGGGTGCTCACGGCCGAGAGCAGCCGCAACATCAGAGCAAACCACGCAGGCATGATCCGGCTGTTCTCGCTGGTCACAGCCGGATTCCAAGCGTTCTTCATCGGTTGGATTGCTTCGGCCGCAGGGTTCGGGGCGATACCCGGCGGTCTGCTTGCCCTCATCATTGCAGCTGCCGCAGCGCTGCTGCCGGTATTGCGCCCGATTTCCAGCACGGTTGCCCTCTGGCTGTGCACCCTGGCGTTTACTGCTTCACTCCTACTCATTGGCGGCTCACTGCTGATCGAAGGTCAGCCCCAACTCTCACAGATTGCCAAGGCCGCGCCGCTGACTGGCCAGCTCCTCTGGCTTGCGCCGGTGTGCGTGTTTGGCTTTGCGCTGTGCCCTTACCTCGATGGCACGTTCCACACGGCTCTTGCCCGCTCGGCCCCAAAGCAGGGCCGCACATTCGGTGTAGGCTTCATAGTGCTGTTTGCGGTTATGGTGCTGCTCACCCCGCTGTACGCAGGCTGGCTGAGTGACAGCAACTTCGGGCGGATGCTGATGATCTGGCCGGTCGCGCTTCACCTGCTGCTGCAGACCCTGCTAACTATTTTTCTGCACGCAAAGGCCGGAAGCGACGCCGCCGAGGCAGCCGCTGCCCAATCACCGACTCCAGCACATTCAAACCCCCAGAAGTACCTGCTTGCCAGCGTGGTCACCGCTTCAGTCATCCTGGGCGCCGCCTCGCCCGAGCTGCCGGACTATGCCGGGCTCCGCGGGCCTGAGCTGCTCTACCGCGGCTTTCTGGTGTTCTACGGTCTCGTGTTCCCGGCCTACGTCTGGATCTGTATCGTGCCGTTCCGCGGCCGGCAAGTTGCGCTCCATCGCGGCATCATCATCTGGATTGCCGCCGTGCTGCTCGCGCTGCCCTGCTTCTGGATGGGTTTCATCGAGCGGCAGATGTGGTGGCTGGCGATAGCCCTTGGCCTACTGGCGGCAGCCAAATGCGTAGCTGCCGCGGCAGCGCAAACCCACCAGATGAATCCTATTCGGTCAAACCAAACCTGAGCCGTAGCTGCACCCTCGTCTGGCCTGCTTGCCCCAAAACGACTCGGCCGGTGAATCGGATCAACCCCTCCCGGCGAACCCTTCTGCGGCGGACAGCGCAAACCTGTCTTGCATTCGGGCCGATCACGATCCTTTCCTCGGTGGAATCAATTCGTGTGATCGTCTACCGTGCTTATGGTTCATTGGCTCCGTGTGGGCAACCCCCGTGAACCACTTCTGTGCGCCGCTCCTGTATTTTGGTACCATGATTATCGAAGAGCAGACCCTATGCCCTCACCCGACACGCTCCGGCGTGCTAAAAACGTCATCCGAGCCAGCCTCAAGCTTGATGAGCATGTGACCATCGCCGACAATATGACACTCGCCGGAGGCGAGTATGACCTAGATTCACTAGACATTTTGCTGATCGTCACGAGCATTGAAAAAGAGTTCGAAATAAAGGTAAACGAAGCGTCAATGGCAAAGTCCGCCTTCAAGGATGTTGGCTCGCTCACCGCATTTATTGACTCGTGCCTTGCCGCCGCACCCACGACAGAGCGGGTGGCCACGCTATCCGCAGACCCAACATCAACGCCGCCCACCACCGACCGATGAACACGCCGATCGCCAAGCACGGCCAGAGCTTCGGCTTGCCCCACCGCGAGCCGTTTCTGTTCATCTCAGAGCTGGTCCGTATCGATCCACACCGCAGCGGTACCGCTATCTGGAGACTGACCGGCCAAGAAGATTTTTTTCGTGGTCATTTCCCGGGAAACCCCATCGTTCCCGGCGTGCTTCTTGGTGAATCGCTGGCGCAGCTCGCCGGACTCGTGGCATTCGGCTATGGCCGCACCCCTGAAACAGCCCAAAGCGCCCGACTCGCCCGTATTGACATAAAGCTCCCCCGCGCAGCGGTGCCCCCAGCCAATATCCAGTTGGAAGCAGCCGTCACCCGCATGCTCGACGGCCTAGTCATGTTTGACGTTCGTGCCTCACTCGGTGACGATCCGGTCGCGGTCGGCTCACTGGTCCTGGCAGTGTCAGGAACCACCGAAACAGCATCAACCCAAGCCGTGGCAAACGCACGCATGCACTCCGAGAATGCGTCTGGTGACGTCCCTTGAATATTCTTCACACGGCCATCCTCACCTGCGTCGCGGGGCTCGGGCTCGCCCCTACGCCACCCACAGCAACCCCTCAAACGCCCGCACCGCTGGCGACACGCTCAGGCCAGTCGCCTGCTGACCCAACGGCTGATCCCGACTTTACAAAACGCCTCGCCGCACTTGATGCAACTCTCGCAAAAACCATTGACTTCAAAGCGAACTTCGAGCAGCGAAAGTACACGCCCCTGCTGAAGAAGCCGCTGGTCTCTAAGGGCGTCCTCACCTCCAAAGGCGGGATGGTAAAATGGGAAACCACCGAGCCTCGGTCGGTGACGATTTTCATCGACCCGCTGAGCAGCAAAAGCCCATCCACCGCAGGGTCCCAGCCGGACCCATCACCGAATGCCCCCAAAGTCCTGAGCGAAAGCCCCGCAGCCGCCCCAAAGCCAACTGGCGAGATGCGAGTCTACTACCCCGGCGACCAACTTTGTGAGATCTACCCCATCGGCGGCGCGCTTATCGACTTCGCAGCCGCACCGCTCCCCCGTTTGGCGGAACTCCGCGGCCGTTTCACCATCGAATCAATTGCCCCGTCCCAGCTCGGCGGTGCGGCAGACAACCCAGCCCTGCTCGCCCTGCTGCTCCGCCCGAATTCGGCCGAAATTCGAAAGCATCTCGAGTCAATAACGCTGCTGATCGATGAAACCATCCCAGCGGCCACCAAAGTCATCATCACCGATGCCGAGGGCGAGCGTACCGAGATTACACTCACCTCAGTCCGGATCAATTCGGGCCTGAAGGACACCGAAGTCCAGTTGACCCTGCCCGAGGGCGTCCGCATCTCACGCCCACTCGGGAACACCGCCCCTCCATCCCCGACGGGTTTGATCCCGACCGGCCAGACCCCAATATCCCAAAGCGCCCCGCCGACGCCGATGACTCCGCCTAGCCCACCCGCTCCTTCGATAAAAGACGCAGCGGCCCCGCCGCGGTAAGATCTAACCGAACCGATGGAACTCGAAGTCTCCACGATCCTGAACACCTCGCCATCCGTCACTGGCGACGGGCGGCTACGTATCCCGCATTGGGCCGCATCGCTGTGCCCGCACCCGGAACAGCCACAACCACTGCGCGACACAGTTCCGGGCATCCGGGCGATGCTCCAGCTGCACTCCGGCTCGGGCCACAACCTAGTTTCGCTAACACTCTCTGGAGTCCGCTTCCTCTCAGCCGCGAAGTTCCAGCGCGTTGTCACCGCGGCCTATCTCGCCGTCTTCGATAAACTAAGCAGCACCGATACGCCGCATCCGATTCGGATGTGGAACTTTATCGGCGACATTCACCGCCCTATGGGCCCCGGAGTCGACCGTTACCGCATCTTCAACAGCGGCAGGTTTGAAGCGTTCTCACAACTTTCCAGCCCACAAACTCCCATCCCACAAATTTCCATCCCACGAAGCACCCACTCGGCAAGTTCGTTTTCCGGAGAACTGCCAGCCGCCTCCGGCGTGGGCCAGACGGCCGATGAACTCACGATTCACTGCTTGGGTGCTCGCTCACCCGGTATTGCTATCGAGAACCCGTGGCAGGTCCCAGCGTTTGCCTATTCAACAGCACACGGACCCCGTCCCCCCTGCTTCTCACGCGCGGTCATCGCCAACCTTTACCAGCGCAACCGGCAAAGCAACCTCCTCCCGACCCTACTCGTCTCCGGAACCGCCAGCATCCGTGGCGAAGACTCAACACACGCCCACGATCTTCCCGCTCAGTTCAACGAAACAATCGAGAATATTTCGCGCCTCGCGCAGAGCATCGAGCACCCATACCGCTTTGCGCTATCGGGTCTCGAAACCGCACGAATCTACTACCCGCGCAGCGCTCATGAACAATGGCTGACACGGGCAGCACGCGAACGTCTCGGTCCGTCTGCATCCATCGAACTCGTGCCCGCCGCAATCTGCCGGACGGAGCTCCTCGTCGAAATCGAAGCAACAATCGCCGCGACTTCCCCGAATCAATCAACCCAAGGATCAGCCACGTGAATCCCGCGGCCACATCATTGGTGCTCGCCGCGATTGAACAGCACCGGACCACTCGCCCCGATGCCACCGCGCTGGCCGAGATCGGCCCGGATGGGGCAGTGATTGACTCGTGCTCATACTCGTCACTCGCCGCCGAAATCAGCCGCTCTGCCACACAACTCTCCGCGGCGATCGAACCTGAAGGCGCCGTGATCTCAGTCATGGCGTCGGGGATTGATGCGGCCATCTTTTTCCTCGCCGCGCTGGCGGCGGGAGCACGCTTGCTGCCGATGGACGCCCGCGCGGCACCCGGCGAGATCCGCTCAATTGCCGAGCGGTTTCAGGCACAGCACGCAGTAGCCATCGGCTCCCCTCATGCAGAAGCCGCGCTCGCGCCGATCTGCCGGCTGCTAGCGTGGGAACGGCGCCGAACACCTGTCCAAGCCGACTCGAAACGTGCGCATATTCCGCAGCAAGATTCGCATGATGCAACACACACACGCCGGCCCCCAGGGTCGATCGTCCTAGCAACCTCCGGCACCACGGCGCTCCCCAAACTTGTGCTGCGAAGTTCAGCCTCGCTCGATGCCGACGCGGCAGCGGTCATCACCGGCGCTTCACTCACCCCTACCGATTGCCTGCTCATCACCACGCCACTCTCGCACTCATATGGTGTTGACATGCTCGTTGCCGCCATGACCGCGGGCGCCGCACTGCACATTCTTCCTCGCTTTGAACCCGCGGCGATTGCCCGGCAAATACAATCCGCAGTCACGGTGCTCCCTGGCGTGCCCTTCACGTTTGAGGCCCTCGCTCGGCTCTTGCCATCATCAGCACCAAAGCTGCGACTCGCCCTCTCCGCCGGCGCACCACTGCCCGACCATGTGCGGCAGCTCTTTGCAGCAGTCTGGGGAATCGATGTCGGCAATCTCTACGGCGCTACCGAACTTGGCACCGTAGCGATTCATGTACCCGTACCCGGGCGTCCCGCGGCCCGCGATACAGGTTTCGTTGGCAAGCCGCTCGGCCCCGCGAGCTTCAAAATCCTTGACCCTGCCGACTCCACAACACTTCTCACCGCCGGTGAAGAAGGCCACCTCGCCATCTGGGCGCCGTCAATGCTCACCTGCTATCTTGCTGAGGCAGCGCCACCAGCCGAAACCCACTTTCATTCCGACGGTCACTTTCTAACAGGCGATCTCGCCAAGCTTGATGCCCATGGCGCTCTGACCATCACCGGCCGCATCAAACATCTCATCGATCTTGGCGGCTGCAAGGTGAACCCTCTCGAAATCGAAGCTGCCATCCTCACCCATCCCGGCGTAGCCGAGTGCGCCGTGATCCCCGTCGTCGCATCCAGCACACTCTGTCGCCTCCACGCCCTCATCGTCCCCCGCCAAGGCACAAACTCGGCAACACCGGAGGCTCTTCGCGAGTTCCTTCGGCCGCGCTTGGCCGCCGCCAAAGTACCCCGAGCCTTCCGCCTCGTCCAATCGCTACCCAAATCACCAACCGGAAAGCTCCTCCGTGACCAATGCTAACAGCCAAGCCCAAGTCAGGCTCCCTCGTCTGTGCCGCTTCATGGTCCCCGCCCTGCTCACAAGCTGCGCACTCACAAGCGGATGTGCCACCGATGCGAACTTCAATCCGCTTCCCACCTATACGGCACTGTCCGACCGTGATTCACTAAGCCTTGTCGCAGCACGACAGACATTGATCAAAACCGTCTCCGCCCGCTGCGACATAGTCCTGACCGACCCACAGGGCCAGACCGTGAACCTTGACGGCGCACTGCTGGCCATTCCCGTTACCCCAACCGGACCCAACGTTCGCCTCCGCGCTTGGAAGCTTGGCCAAGCCGTCTTTGACATCACCCTCACCAGCGGCCAGGCATGGCTTATCGCCCCCGACAACCCCCGCGTGCCGAACCCTAATGAATCCCCAAATCCTGCCCAAACCTCCCGCCGCATCGCAGCGGCCCTTGATTTCATCGGCCCAGCCTTCTTTGAGTCCGCCACAATCACCTCATCAACTCCCATAGTAATCACAGCCACATCAGCACCGACGAATCTTCCCGAAACGCTCTGCGTGATTGATAGAGCAACACTCACTCCACAGCGCTTCACTACTGGATTCACATCATCAACTCCAACCGCGACCAGCGAAATCATCTTCTCAGACTATCGACTAGTCAGTGGCATCCCTTGGGCCCACCACCTCCATCTCACAAGCCCCGGCGGTACGGTGAGCATCAGCATGAGCGATGTTGAACTCAACGTCGAGCTTCCACCTTCCGCCTTCGTGCCCCCGGCCCGGGCCAGGCAACTCCCATGACCGACCACCAGACCGGACATGAACCCGCAGAGTCCGCCCTCACGCTGCAAGCTGCCGCAAGGCTCTCTTCGTGGTGCGCCCGCCATCCTCGCACCATCATCGGCATCTGGGCCCTCGCCCTCACGCTCGCCGCCATCTCGCTAAGCCAGCTCACAGTCTCCGCCTCTCTCCCCGCCATGCTCGGCCAAAGTGCCCGCGCTGCGGCAGCAACCCAACGCATCACCACCGGCTTTCAAGGGGGCGAAGATCTTCTCATCATCGTCCAACCGCCCGAGTACCCTGCCGCGAACGCCACGGCCGATTCCACACGTACCGAACTGGTTTCATTCGCCGAGAGCTTCACCGCCTCCATCAACGCTGATCCCGAATCCCGCGGCATTATCGCGACGGTCCGTACCGCATCACCGGAAGACTTCGCGATCTATGTCCGCCAGAAGATCATCCCAAACGCGGCTTTCTTCCTGACGGATGCTCAATTCTATGCCGCCATCGCAAAGCTAAGCCCAAATGAAATCCGCGCACAAATCGGACGCAACGAAGCCCTGCTCGCCGGCGCTGGCCCCGCGGCGGGTGTGCTCAGCAAACAAATTCTTCGAGATCCCCTCCGCCTGTTTGAACTGGCTACGACGGGCGCAGATTCGGCGTTCTCTGCGCCGGGTCTCCAAGGCACATCACCGCTGGGGGCACCACCATCGGGCGAGAACACTGCAATAGCAGCACCACCCGAATTTTCTGCCGATGGTCAATCTCTGCTCATCCGCATCGGCAGTATTCAGCCGCCATCAAACCTCGAAGTAGCCCGGCGACTCACCGAACTTGCTGAAACACACGTCAGAATCGCCAACACAACTGGCCTGCGAGTCCGCCTCGGCGGCCCAGCGCCAATCGCAGCCACCGCATCAACCGTCATTCGGCAGGATGCAATCTGGGCCACAGTCGCGTCAGTCTCGCTGCTGGCAGTTCTGTTTGGCTTCTTCTACCGTCGCTGGACCGCGGCACTGCTCATCGGCGGTACCACCTTTACAGGCATGATCATCGGCGTCGGCGCGCTAGGCCTGTTTCTTGGCGAGATCTCTCCCCTCGGAGCCATGATCGCCGCATTGCTGGCGGGCCTTGGGACCGACTACGGCATCCACTTCCTCTCTCACTACGACGGTGCCCGAAGCGAAGGCCTCACCAGCGTTCAGTCCTCAACCCGAACCGCCCGTGACATGGCCGTCCCCATCGCCACCAACTGCCTCACCAGCGTCTTCGGCTTCGCCTCGCTCTGGCTTTCCGACATCAAAATGCTCAGTGATTTCGCATCGCTGGGTGCCGCGGGCCTCGCAGGTGCGCTCATCGCCGTTTTCATCCTTCTGCCCGCTGTGCTGGCACTGACCGATGGTGCTTCCTCCCGCGGCCCCTCCGGTACCGATCGCTTCGGCCAGGTAGCCTGTCACATCGCCCGCTGGCCCCGTTCCTGTATTGCAATTTGTGTTCTGTCGCTTCTCGCCGCCGTCTTGGCCGCCGCCAATCGCGGCTTCGTTCTGCAGCTTGAGCCCGATTTAACCGTCATGCACCCGCGCCCCAACACCGCGCTGGATGCAACGCGATTCGTGATGGAGAATTTCACCGGCCGAGGGGAACTCGTTCCTGTCGAAGTGCGGTGCGGGCCATCTGGTGATATCGCCGCCGCCGCCGCGGATGCAGCCACTGCCATCCGCAACGCTGCACCTCCGGTCCCCGGCCTTGTCAGCATCACTGGGCTCCACCAACTCGTGCCCGACTCACGATCCGTTCCAGCTCGAGCCGCGCGCCTCGCGGCCTTTGACGCCGCAGGTACACTTGAAGCGTTTGATCGAGCCCTCGATGACAGCACCTTCGACCCAAAGGTGTACGGCGGATATCGCCGCTTCCTCGAATCCCTCTTTGCCGCCCGTCACCCCCCCACCATCACCGATGTTCTCGCCTCACCAGCAATCGCACACCGGCTCTTCCCGCGTGCCGAGACCGAGCCAACCCCGCAAGCCATTAACACCAGCCCTACGAGTCTAACAAGCCCGACCAGCACTGTCCTGCTCGTCACACTCTCCAAACCCCTGACCGACCGGCAGCAGCGTTCTGCCGCGATTAGTGCGCTAACGGCCGCGCTGCAAAGCCAGCCAAACACCACCGTCGCCGGTCTTGCCGCCGTCTCGGAGGAGCTGCAAGCCGCCGTGCAAATCGGGCTCCCACGCTCCGTAGCGCTCTCCGTACTGCTCGTGCTCATATGGCTCATGCTGGTCTTTCGCCGGCCGATCGATGTCATCCTCGCCCTCATCCCACTTGCGTTCGCCGGTGGCGCAACCGTTCTGTTCATGATCGCCACCCGCCAGAACTTTAACCCCATCAACAGCGTCGCCATCCCACTGCTCGATGGCATCGCCGTCGATGCCGGCGTCTTCCTAGTCGCCGCCGCCCGGGCCCACGGCAGCAGCCGCGAAAATCTCATCCGCCACCTCCCGCTGACCACCCATGCAATCATCCTCGCCGCGGCCACCACGCTCACCGCCTTCCTCGCCTTCTACCCCAGCCACACGCCGGCGGTTCGCTCACTCGGATTGATCGCCTCCGTCGGCATCACGGCCGCATTTGCCGGAGTCCTGCTCCTGCTGATGCCAATCCTGATTTTGCGTGCACGGCCTGCAGCGACCACGGCCACCACCGCAACCACTTCAGCCCCACCCGCTCCGCTCCCCTAGCTCCGCTCTCCGCGCCGCTCAGCCTCATTCATCGCAGCCCAAAGCTGCGCATGCAAAGTCACCAGCGCATCTACGAGCGCTTCCTCGGTACGCTCACCCAGCACCTCAGGCCGTATCGGCTCCCCGTAGATAATCCCGTACCGCACACGAAACAGCGGCAGCCAACTGATGGGCCGCCGATACAGTCCGGAGTTGATGATCACGCAAGGCACAATGTTTGCGCCTGCCATCTCCGCCAACCGGCCAATCCCACTTTTAATCCTCCGCGTGTGAACCACCGAATCCTTTCCGGTACGAATCCGACCCTCCGGAAACACCACCACCACCCGCCCACCCTTCAGCCTTGCCAGAATCGTCCGCACCGCGCTGCTATCAGGCCGGGAGCGGTCCAGCGGAAACGCGTTCAGCGATCCATAAAACCACGCCACCAGCGGATTGGCGAACACCTCTGTAATGCTTACAAAGTCCAGAAGCTTGGGGGTCTGGGTAATCAGAATCGGAATGTCATACGGGCTCTCATGCGTTGGCGCGATGATGCAGCACCCAGCCGCTCCCTCGGCACCCTTCCCAAGATGCTCCCGCCCAAGCACCACCGGCGCTGCCGTGCTCCAAAACACCGGCCGCCCGATCAACCGCACAAACTTGTAAAACGCGTCACTCATTCAAATCTCGGGCAGGGATGATCCAGTATCACGGACTCACGGTACGTCGCTGTCACGAAGCCCAGTATGGCCAAGCAGCTCCTGATACGTGCGCACAAACTCGGCACCCAATCGCCCGGCAAGCTCCAAACGATCTTCCCGTCGTGAGTCACTTCGTGGCCGTGGCACCACGTCTCGCCCAAACGCGACCCACAGTTTGGCCCGCCTAAACGGCAGCCACGGCGCGACACGATTCAGCTCATGCGTCCCCAGCACCACAACAGGCAAGATCGGCACCCTCGTGGCCACCGCAATCGTGCACACCCCCTGCTTAAACGGCCCTCCCCGTGCCATCGAATCCTTGCCCTGGGTCACGCCGCCTTCCGGAAAGATCCCGACAACCTCGCCAGCATTCGCCAGCGAAATAGCCCTCCGTACTGCCGGAAGCGTGTTCCCATACCGATCGACCGGGAATGCACCGCCAGCATTCAGCGCCGCGGCGGCCAGCCAATTCCTGTAAAACTCAACTCTGGCCATCCACCGCACATGCCGCCGCAGTAACGCGGAAACTACAAACGGCTCCAAATGACTCAGATGGGTACACGCCAGAACACAACCTCCGGTTCGCTCCGCCCGCTCGGCCCCGAGTACAACTTCACGAACACACTGGAACTTCACGAATCTGCCCGCCAACTGGGAGGACTTGTAAAACGCGTCTATCATGCATCGGATTGTAGATAGTGACACCTCTTCAGCGCCAAAAAAGTCCTGTCCACTAGCCCTGTCCCCTAGCCCTATTCCTTGGGGCATGTTTCCAAGATTGCAGCCCCGCTCCAAATGCTCGCATGCACTCCGTCGGCACGCTCAACCAGTTCTGCGCGAGTCCCGCTCCAAATTCTCCTACTGCCGTGGAGGCAAAGGTGGCGGGGCACCAATCTCTCCCCACCGGCGGCACACCCCGCTCGCTCGGCCCGTTCTTCAGTCTTGCCTCGCGTGCCCCCGGCCTCACCCGCATGCTCGGCCCGCTGATAACCCCAATCGTTCCCCTGCTTGCCCCATCGCTTCGCCGAAACACCCGCTGCAACGCCCAGCGAATTTTTGGTTACCAACTCAGCCCTTCCCAGCAGCGAGCCTTCACGCGTCGCGTCGTTGCAAACTTTTACAAGTTCATCACCGACATGGCCACCGCCAGTCGCCGCTCCGCTAATCCCGCATTCGCTAATGACCTTATTGGCGATGTGTACGGCGAGCCCCGGTACCGCGCCCTGCGTGCCCCGGAACCCAACAGCAACCAACGCAGAGGCGCCGTTCTCGTTACCGCCCACATCGGCTCATTCGAGGCTGGCCTCCTTGCCCTCCGCAGGGTTGAGCCCGCGGTGCACGTGGTGTTCAAGCGGGACGCATCGGCGTCCTTTGAGCGCATGCGCACAGCGCTGCGCACTTCCCTCGGCGTTCACGAAGCCGCCATCGACGACGGCCTTAGCACCTGGATAAATCTCCGCGATGCACTCCTGCGTGGCGAGGTCGTCGTCCTCCAGGCCGATCGCGCAATTCCGGGTCAGCAGTCCGCGGCCGTGCCGTTTCTCACCGGCACACTGCGCATGCCCACCGGCCCAGTGCGACTAGCCCGGCTCACAAACAGCCCAATCGTTCCCGTGTTTGCAATCCGCCGAACCGATGGCAAGCACGACATCCACCTCGGCCAGCCCATAGAACCTGGAACTTCTGTCACAGGCCAGCCAGATACGGAGTTCATCGCAATCGCCAAAGCGATCGAAGCAATCGTCGCCAAGCACCCCGACCAGTGGCTGATGCTCGATGCGGCCTTTGAGGAGGACCGCAGTGGGCAGCCCTGAAAATTCCGGCAGATCGATTCAATCAGAATCCATCGCGATCACCGGTGTCGGACTCTGCACGAGTCTTGGCACCGATGCCGAGACCACATGGCAGGCAGTAAAACGCAACCAAACAGGTATCGCCGCGCTCACGGAAGTAGAGTCCACGCTGCCCATCGCAAGTGTCGGGGGGCAGGCTCCAGAGCTTCCATCACACTACCGGCCCGATCTCCCCCGCGAAGCACGCTCACTCCGCTGGACCATCGAGCACGCGCTCGCCGATGCAGGACTTCCCAGCATCCACAAATCACCGGTCGCCCCCGATCGCTGCTTCGCCATGCTGGGAACCACACTGCACGGCCTTCGTGCCGGTGGTCGATTCCTCCGCTCCGGAAACCCCGCCGAACTCAGCAGTTTCTTAGCCGGCGCCACCGCCTCGCTGGCGCTCCGTGGGCTGGGCATTGAAGGCGGCTCCGCCACCACCTGCTCGGCATGCTCCTCCAGCCTTGGGGCCATCGCTCTCGGCGTCACCTTGCTCGAAACCGACCAAGCAGACGTGGTCATCGCCGGTGGTTACGACGCCATCAGCGAATACGCGTGGGGCGGCTTCAACGCGCTTCGTTTGATCTCGCCTACGCCCCTCCGCCCATTTTGCCGCGGCAGGCAAGGCATGAAAGTGGGCGAGGGCTACGGCATCATCATCATCGAGCGCGCATCAACCGCCCTCACTCGCGGTGCCCGCATCCTCACCCACCTAACCGGCTGGGGAGAATCCGCAGATGCACACCACCTCACCAAACCCCATCCGGCGGGGCACGGGGCATTAGCGGCCATGCGCACCGCCCTTGGCCGCGCCGGAATCACTCCCGCACAGCTCAGTCTCATCACCGCGCACGCTACCGGCACGCCAGACAACGATTCCGCCGAAGCCGCAGCGCTTGCAGCTCTCCTCGGCGCTGACCTGCACACCGTCCCGATCGTTGCGCACAAAAGCCGCTTGGGGCACACTCTCGGCGGCGCCGGCGCAATCGAACTCATCCTTTCAGCGCTCGCACTGCGTGACCAGCAACTTCCCACCACCGCTGGCGTGCTCCCGGCAGATGTGGAGTTTCCTGAGCTTTCCGTCTCGACTGGCGAATCCTCTCAAAGGCCAATCACCCACACGCTGAACACTTCACTCGGTTTCGGTGGCGCGAACACTTGCGTCGTGCTCTCACACAGCCCAGCCGTTACTGGCCAACAACCAACCGCCCGCAAACGCAGGGCCTGCATCACCGGCATGGGCATTCTTCTGCCCGGCGCCATCGGTCTCCCCGCCTTCGCCGCCCGCGCCGCACGCGATGACGGCACAATCGCACCGCCCCTCACCGATGCAGCCTTGGTCGAATTCACAATGGCCCGGCGTGCCCGTCGGATGAGCCCTTCAGTCCGATTCATGCTCGCCGCTTCGGAAATGGCCTTCCGCGACGCATCGCTGCTCGATGATTCCTCCCGGCTCGCCACGGCATCATGCATCCTCGGCTCTATGCACGGCTCAATCGGATTCTGCACCGACTACTACACCCAGATCGTTCGTGAAGGCATACTCGCCGCCAACCCGGTGCTGTTTGCAGAGGGTGTTCCAAACGCCGCCGCGGCACACATCAGCACCGCCTTCGGAATAAAAGGCGGTTGCCAGACCATCATCGGCACGCGAACAGCCGGCCTGGATGCGCTAACGCTCGCCGCACTGCGCATCGAGTCCGGGGCGGCAGACCTTGTGCTCGTCGCCGCGGCTGAAGAACAAGGCACAATTGTTGATAACACCTACTCCCATTTCGGCCTTCGCGCTCCCGATTCCAACTCCCCGGGCTTCACCAGCTCCCCGGGCTTCACCAGCTCCCACGGCTCCGTCGCCTTCGTACTCGAGTCAGAAGATGCAGCCCTCACACGCGGTGCTCGCCCGTGGGCACTGCTTGGCAAATCGGCATCCGCGCTGCTCGGTCCGGCAGGTCTCTCCGTCGCAGTCGCTCGCACCCTCACCAAACTTGGCAAACCCTCTCAACAGTCAATAGTCGTGGGCTCATCCAACCAGACGTGGCTCGACCGTGCCGAGATGCGAGGCATCGCACGTGCAGGCTTTCACCGCTCCGACACCGCCTCTGTGTCGAGAGGGTTTGGTGAAGTGTTCGCCGTTACACCGCTCGTTAGACTCGCCGCATCACTGGCGACGGCACCCAACAACTTCCCTTTCTTCTCAATGTGCACCGACTGGGACGGCTCCGTCACCGCCATCCTCATTGAGCCCGCTCTTCGGCAACGAGATCCCTAGATCAGGCACGCTCGGGTCCACCCATCGACATCAATTGAAAGTACTTCCGGTAGATCGCGAAGCCCGATCGCTGCACTGCTGTTAATACGTCACTGTTGCCCGGGTCGCGGTTTGCGGAGCTCGCTCAGGAACACTGTTTGCCGCGTTAACAGTTGTCGTTTGTCCCCCAAGGCCGTCAGTTCAATACTGGTTTGATCGGCCGTGGCACCCCAGTTGATCTTGACCGTCCCAAAGGTTGCTTCTCGCCGGACCGGGCCGACCCGAAGCGCGTTCGCGTCGGTCACAATGCCAGGTTTGAGGTTCAGCCCGCTGGAGGTAAAGTCCCACATCGGATAAGGTCCGGCGTTACGATGGTCACCGCCCCGGTCGGTGGAGATTTCAGTAAGGTGGCGATCCCCGCTGAGGAACACCACACCCGTTGCGTTGGTTGAATCAATCAGGTCATACAACCGCCGGCGCTCGTGCGGAAAGTTTCCCCAGGTTTCAAAGCCGTGCTCATCGGCAACCACCTGAATGCTACTGACAATCAGCCGCACATCCGCCGGCTCACGCAATTGCTCCCCCAGCCACGCCCATTGCGCTGCCCCGAGCAGCGTTTTCGTACTATCCGCAGTCGCCCGATAGGGGCCACGCCGGTTGCCGCGCTGCTCAGGCGTGGCCAGCTCCAATGAATCACGGTTAAACCGCGTATCGAGCATGATCACCTGCACCCGCCGCCCTTCTTTACCGAACGATTTGACGCTATACACACCAGGCTGCTCCCGGAGCGGGCTACCTGCCGGCTCACCATAAAAATCGAAAAAGGCCTTCTTGCTCTCTTCTCGCAGTGAGAACTCCTTGCCCGCATCGTTGGCCCCATAGTCATGATCGTCCCAGGTAGCCATCAGCGGAACAGTCGCCCGTAACGCGGCAAATCCTGGCTTAGCCGCGAGCGCTTCATATGCCTCATAAATCCGTTCGACCTTCTCTACCGGTCGCATCCCCATTTTGCCGTCCTTCTCCCAGACGTCGGCATAGTGGTTGTCCCCAATAAACAGGAACAGGTCAGGCTTAGTCGCCGCGATCTCACTCCAAAGTGGCTGCTCCTCACGCTCTCTCGCGCACGATGCAAAGGCGATCAGGTCAACCGTATTGCCAAAATTTTGGACTGTGGCCTTGGTCGTGCCCGCAACCGTGTCGCGGCCGTCATCAATGCTGCCACCAGCTCCACCCACTCCGGCCAGTCCAACAACGATCGCCGGTTGGGTCATCACGAGCCCAACGCCACACGCCGCCGCACAAACCAAACGCATAATCGTCATCATTTTCAGTCACTCCATGGCCACACCCGCCTTGCCGGAGTGTATCGCCGATGAAGACTGACTTACTGTTAAGAAATCGCTAAGCCCAGCTCCTGCCCACTCCACCAAAAGGCAACCCGACACCGCCACTTCCCCACCACCCGGCTAAAGCACCCGCAACTTCACGGTCGCCATGCCTCGGCATCCATCCAGGCAGAAACCGGAATCACGAACGCGCCTGCCCGCCCTAGGCAAAGTGCATGAATCCAAGAAACAATCACTCGCACTTGGCTCCCTAGAGCTTGCCGCACTCGCGATCCTGCGTCTGGTACTCACTGCCCGCGCCGGTCCTGAGCACCCGGGACTCTCGCCTAGAATGTAATTCGCTTTTCAGGCCCAGCATCGGCAAACGTGCTATGAACGAGACCTTTGATGTCATCATCGCCGGTGGCGGTCCGGCTGGCGCAACCGCAGCCCTGGTGCTTGCACGCGCAGGCATCAGTGTCTGCGTGCTCGAGAAAGACACCCATCCCCGTTTCCACATCGGTGAGTCAATCCTGCCCCGCACCACTCCGCTGCTGCGTGAACTCGGCATCGAGTCTCGCATCCGCTCCCTCACCCATGTAAATAAAACCGGTGCTGAGTTCGGCTTCGGTGACAGCCAAGTCACACGCACGTTCACCTTCAACGATGCGCTCATCAAGGGCACCCCGGTCTTTAACATCGAGCGCGCAATCTTTGACAAGGAACTCTTAAACCTCGCCCGCGAAGCCGGTGCTGATGTGCGCGAAACCACTCCGGTACGAGCAATCAACAAACTTGAAACTGGTGATGTTGAGGTCGCCATCGGCTCTGGCGCAGCCGCCCAAACCATCCGTGCCCGCATCCTGCTTGATGCCACCGGCCAGGGAACACTCGTCGGCCGAAAGCTGAACACCCGCCTGGGCTTTGATGATCCCGACCTGCAGAAAGTCGCTTATTTCCAGCACTTTGACAACGTCGAGCGTCTCCCCGGCACCGAGAGTGGCCACCCCTGCATCATCATGTGCCAAGAAGGCTGGTTCTGGCTCATCGGCACTAATGAATCACGCACCAGCGTCGGATTTGTCACTCGCCCAAGCTTTGTGCGCACACTCAGCGTCCCTCCGACAGAAATTCTCGCATGGGCCATTTCCCGCTGCCCAATCGTCCGCGATCGAATGCGAAACGCCGTCGGCCCAAGCAGCAACTCGGTCATCTCCGACTTCAGCTACCGCTGCCGTCCCTACGCCGGTCCGGGTTACTTTCTCATCGGCGATGCCGCCTGTTTCCTAGACCCGATCTTCTCCACCGGCGTGACACTGGCCATGATGGGCGGCAAAAACACCGCGGAACTCGTCCTAAAAACCTTGCGCGGTGAGCTCTCAGAGGCGTCCGCCCGCCGGCAGCACATCGCCTTCATCGAGCGCAGCTGCAAACCCTTCTGGCGGCTGATCAAGAACTATTACAACCACTCCTTCCGCGAGTTATTCATGAGCGGCGGCGGCCCGCTGCAAATGCCCGCTGCCATCATCTCCATCCTCGCGGGGCAGGTGTTCCCCAAAGTTCCGTGGTCGCTGCGTTGGCGGCATCGCTTGTTTGATGCCTGCGTCTACCTCCAACAATACATGGCCCTCACACCGCACCGCGAGCCGTTCAGTCTGGTCGCGCAATCGCCACAGCCACCAATTTTTCTTCGCCAGCCGCCCCAGCAACCTCACCCGTTCCAATCGGCTCAGTCAACCGTTCACGCAACACCGCGCGCCCACACCACGCTCACTTTCTAGACAAAAAAGCCGCCGCCCGATGTTCATCCCTGCCGACCGGCTCGAACAGGAATTCGAGCCATACACGCCAGCGTCAGAAGATATCCGGCCACGCCCAGAAGCGTTGCAACGAACACACTCCCAACAATCCACTTCACCGCCACCGCCCGCAGCAATTCCAACCACGGTGTGCCGCTAATCTGCTCCGTCAGCCCAACCGGCCACGATCCTGTCAGCATCACATGCCCCGCAAAGATCGATGCGAAAATAAACAAGTAACTCAGCGGCGGGGTGCAAAGGCTCGACACCGCCAGCACCACCAGTGGCTGCAAGCGAAATCGCGCCGCCAGCCACAGGCACGCCACGGTCTTGATGCCGTACACCGGTAGCGTCGCCATCGCAAGCCCTACACCCACCGATGCCGCCAGCCGCTCCCGCCCACCCTCCTCATCCCGGGCCATCTCAATAAATCGCATCGGGCTCAGCCACCGCATCAACCGCCGCGGAATTGAACCAGTCGTCACTCCACCCGATCCATCCGCACGATCCACCTGCACAAAGAACAACGACCGCCCAAGCAGCGCCGCGTGCATCCGCACCGCCAGCAGGGTGTCGTGCAGCAACCGAAAGTGCGTGGTGCGGCCGCCGTCAACTGCGTAAATACTGCGAATCGGCACCTGCAGCACCGCAACACCAAACCAACCCGCCCGGCTGATGACTTGTGTCTCAAACCCGTACCGGCTCGCCCCGCCATCAATGTCATCGATAGCCGCCAGCGGATACACCCGCATCCCCGATTGACTGTCACCAATCACCACACCACTTTCACACCACACCAGCCAGTTTGATATCCCGCGCCCGATCCTGCTTGCAAGTGGTGCTCGCTCATCTCCAACAGTGCGCGCACCCACAATCAGCGCTGCCGTGGCCGCAGTCGCCACGGCGATCATCGCCGGCACATCAGCTGCATCATGCTGCCCATCGGCATCAATCGTCAGCACATGCGTAAACCCCCGCTCAATCGCCTTTGCAAACCCCGTGCGCAGCGCTTCCGCCTTGCCACGATTGCCTTCGTGCGAAAACACATGCCGCATCGAATCATCCGCAGCCCAGACACCAAGCACCCCCGCTGTCGAATCATCTGACCCGTCGTTGACGACAATCACAGGCTGCCCAACCGATGCAAGCGATGCGAGAACCCGACCCACCGATGCCCCGTGGTTAAAGACCGGAATAACCACTACCAGACGGAAGTGCTCCGCATTCTGCATCGTCGCGTTTTTCAAATCGCTTTGCAACTTGCCGAGATGGTATGGTAAAGCCCCAGCACATTCCCCACCTTGTTGCATGATTGCATTTCGGCAACCCTCTCCGCAGCAAAGGCTGCACCGATGTTCGCCCCCGCCAACATGCTGACCGACGGCATCAACGCCATGATCGCCGCGAAAGCTCCGGTCGATACACAGAAAGATGCAGGCACGACCGCGCTCCACTTCACCGCACGCAACAGCCACTCTAAAGCCGCCCGCCTGCTCTCGGCAAACTGCTTGACCATCCAATAGCTGAACCACCGTCCACACAATCCGCAGCGCACCCAAAGCCGCATCACCACTACCTAGCCGCCGCAAACCAATAAAAAACCCGGTGCCTTCACCGGGTGTTTACAAATTCAAATAACCAGCCCAGCGATCACTTCATGATGTCCGGATTGGCAGACCCCGGAACCACCGTCGGAACGGAGGTCGTCGCCGGAGCGCCAACCACAGCCGCCGCGGGCTTTGCGCCAGCCGGGGCAGCCTTCGGGGCCGCCGTGCCAGTTCGCGGAGCAATCGAACGCGGCATCGCCTTGTCCCAGTTGCTCTTGACCAGATATACCTCAACGCGGCGGTTTGCCGCCGTGTTACCGCTGCTGGAATTGTCCATCGCCGGGCGGAACTCGCCCCAGCCAGCGATCTCAACCTTGTTTGCGCTCATGCCATCGCTGATCATGTCGTTCCGCACCGAGATCGCGCGGAACGCTGACAGTTCCAAGTTATTCTTAAACACGCGATTGGCCCGCGCCGAAACCGGCTGCGTATCGGTGTGACCCACAACCCGCAAGTCGTACTGCTGGGCGGAGGGCAAATCCTTGAGAATCTTCGCCAGAGCCGAGATCGACGTCTTCGCATCGCTGGTCAGCTCAAACGAACCGGATGAGAACGTCACGTCGCTGGTAAACCGCAGCATGCCGCGGGCGGAGTCATAACTAAGAATCCCCGGATACTTCGCCGCCAGGTCCGCAAGCGCCGCATCGGTCGCTTCATCCAGCGGGCCGATGGCAATGCCCTCAAGCCGCTTGTTCATGTCCGCAAGCTGCCGATCACGATCAGCAATCTGCGCCTCAAGCTGCGCGATCAGGCTCTTGGCCTGATCAATCGACAAATCGCCCGTACGGTACCGATCAAGCAGTTGCCGCCGCGCTTCCTCCAGCGCCTTGACCTGCTCGGCCAGTTCCTGATTTCGAGCCTTCAGCGCATCGTTTGATGCACGCAGATTGTCATACGACTCCTGATTCACACAGCCGCCAGCAAAGGCCAGCAGCATCGAGGTCGTCAGGGTCAGAGCGATAGTTTTGCCAAACGAAATGCGAGCCATGAGTTCTCCAAGAATGGCCCAAAGGGCCGAAACACAAACCACGAACAACTGGAGGGGGCTGCATCCGTGCAGCACCCGAAAATGTACAGGACAAACAACGGTAAACAAACCAGCTTCCAACCAAAGTGCCAGCCCACGGCTCGCACCGGCGCAACAATACGCATCGCCCACGCACTCAGTCGCGTTATGGGGCCAGCGGCGCTCAGATCATCGGCTTTCCACCCCCCCCATGCTTGCTTTTTAGTCGGGCCGCTTCCGCCACCCCCTATCGGCATCCGCTAGGCTCTGCTTCCTCCCGCTACCGCCAGCACCGCCCCCCGCCCCGACCACAATGAACCAGCCCGCCCCGCACAGCCCGACTCCACAAACGCCCCAAAGCTTCCTCCTTCGAATCAACGCTTCCGCCGCCATCTGCCCGGTCCGCGGCACAATCGCCCCCGCCAGCGCCCTGCTGTTGGTTTCGTCCGCCCAGGCCTGCTGGTTCCCTGAAGGCGACCTCGCCCGCCGCGGCGCGCTCCTTGGCACTCCCGATGCCATCGGAGGCCGCAAGCCCGCCAGCATCGAGCTGCTCGCACTCGACACCCCCGCCGCCGTCTCCTCCCACCCTCGCTCGCCAGATGCCACACTCACGCTTGACCGCCCCGGCCGCGTCCTCATCCCCGGCCTGGTCAACGCGCACACCCACCTTGACCTCACCCACATCGGCCCAATTGCGCACGACCCAGCCCGCGGCTTCATCGGATTCATAGATCTCGTCCGCTCCAAGCGACTCACCCAGCCTCAAGACATCACCAAATCGGTCGCCCAAGGCGCAGTCATGCTGCTCAAGGCTGGCACCGTCGCCGTCGGAGACATCGCCGGTGCAGATGCCACCGGCTCTTCACTCGTGCCCTGGCAAGTACTCTGTGCCAGCCCGTTGGCGGGCATCAGTTTCGTGGAGTACTTCGGCCTCACACACGCCGCCGCGGCCACACTCCCTGCCCGCCTAGAACACGTTTTTTCTGCCGGAAAACACGCAAAAAACGCCCGCGTTCGTCTTGGTCTACAGCCCCACGCGCCCTACAGCGTCGGTCCCGACGGCTACGCCTACGCCTTCGAAAAGTTCCTCGCCGGCACCCCGGTCAGCACCCACCTGGCCGAGACCACCCAAGAGCGCGAATTCATCACCCGCAGCACCGGACCCATCCGCGACTTTTTAACCCTCCTAGGCCTCGCAGGTCCGGAGCTCGATTCCCGCTTCGGCCTCGGCCGCTCCCCCGTCGCCACCATCCTGGCCGATTGGGCGGCAGCCCAGCGCAGCACCCCAGCGGCCGATGGCCCGCTGCTCGTCCACCTCGCCGATGTCAGCGATGCAGACCTTGACCTGCTCCAAGCCAGCAACTGCCACATCGCCTACTGCCCCCGCTCCGCCGCGTACTTCAACTCACCAGCACTCCTAGGCCCGCACCGGTTTGAAGCCATGCTCGCCCGCGGCATCAACGTCTGCCTCGGCACCGATTCGGTCATCAACATCCCACAGGCCGATCTTGACCTCCGCGGCCTCAGCGTGCTCGATGAAGCCCGACTACTCATCGCCACCCGCGGCATCAGCCCCCAAACCGCCATCGCCATGTGCACCACCAACGGAGCCAAAGCCCTCGGTCTCGCCTCCGCTAGTTTTAGCTTTGAGCCCGGGCCTCTCGCTGGCATGGTCGCGGCAGCGGCCCCCGGCCTGCTCCCCGGCCACATCAGCCAGGGCGAACCGCCACAGGCCGACGAAATCCTGCTTTTGGGAGAAACAGCCCTGAACCATTGATTGCAAATCACCTGTTTAGGGGATAAAATCAGTACTGTCAGACCGCAATTTTTCTATTCTACAAGAACTTCCGGTCAGAACCGCTCGTCTTCTTCTATAGTCATGTGCAAGGTTCGTCGTTGCATCCGCGATCGGAATTTGTTCGTATAAGGTTTCAGTTCAGCCCACAGGGCCAACTTCACCTCTTCCACCCTCGTTTGACGCCGGCCACACCTGCCTTTCCACAATCCACTCCCCCAGCAAGAACCCGACCCCACCCACGTTTCGTAATCGCAAGACCAACCAACCCTCCAACCGTCCGCTTCACAAGTCATGCCGCCTCCAACCTACGTGACTTCGCCTCCCCGCCTCCCCTTTCTCGTTCATCCTATCTCCTTCTCCAGAGCCGTCCTTTGAGCGCCAAGTGGATCCAAGTCAAAAAGTGGGATGATCAGAACCTCACGGGTTGGCTGCTTCCCGTCAAATGGGTGCTCCGCGCACTCTCGTCCATCACCATGGCCGTGGTGCTCATGCTCACGCTCGCCCTGTACGGCATCGCCGCCAGCGTGCCGGTTGGGCTCATCGCCATGGCGCCATCGTGGCTTTTGTTCGCATCCCTTCCCGCAGCGCTCATCGCTCTAGGCCTATGGGGCGGCTACAAACTCGCTAACAGGCTCACCCGTGGCCGCACGGTTGATGTCCGCTATCCCGCCATCGTCCTGCTCTCTCTTGGGCTGCTCATTGTCCTGATCGGCGCATGGTCTTTGCTCATTTGGCCCCATCACCCCGGCAGCGGCCAAGGCCTGGTGTTCTTTCGCGAGTTCGTCGCAGAGTACAAAGCCATAACCATCCGCCGCCTCCCCGGCATGGAAATGAGCGAGCTTGAGTTTTATTCTTGGTGGCCACTGAACACCATCCTCTATCTCTTCGTGGCCAACATGATTGTGGCCACCGCCCGCCGCATCGCCTTTACCTTTGAAAACATCGGCGTGCTCACCGTCCACACCGGCATCATCACCCTCGCCCTCGGCAGCGCGTTCTACAGCGTGGGCAAGCAAGAGGGAGACACGCTCCTGCTCGCCGGCGCACCCGATGAAACCGGCAAGCCCGGCCCCGGCAAACCCGTTGATTTCTTCTACGACAACACCCGCACCGCCATCACCGTCCGCGAAGGCGGCAAAGGTGAGCACCAGCGCATCATTCCCCACCTGCCTCGCTACAACGCCTACAGCCTTAATGCGCTCGCCGCGGCTGTCGGCAACCTTCCGCTCGAAGCCGGCACCCAGGGTGACGATGGCCGCAACCTCAGCATCCCCCTGCCACCATCCACCGCCGACCGCGGTCCTGATGCAGTTGACCCCGACATCAACTTCCGAATCGTCGGCTATGCCCCCTACGCAACGCTCGAGAATTTCTGGCGACCCGTGGCCAAAGGCCAAACCCGTTGGACTCCGGCCCCCGAGGGGCTCACTTCAGTCCCCATCCGTTTCATCAGCGTCGTTCAACGAAGCAACGCCGCAACCGGCCAGATTTACAAAGGTGAGGCCGATGCCAAAATCATCGAAAAAATTCGTGATGAAATCTACTTAACCCCCACACTCCCCGCCTCCCGAATCTCGATGCAGTTTGATGGCAACCTCGGCATCGAGTATTCAAGCAACATGCCCGAGGCACGCTGGCAGGAACTCACCGCCCCACTGCCCGATGGCGCGCCGCACGCCCTCATTGTCGAGCTCCCCGCCATAGATGGTCCAAGCTCCAAGCCCGTCTCACGCATCTACCCCGCGATCATCGGCAAGACCATTTCCGTCGATCAGCCCGGTGTGCCCCAGCCCTGGACCATCAAAGTCAACGAACTCCTCGCTCGCCCACAGTTCCCCATTGTCAGCCGCGGCTACAAAGGCGCCGAGAGCAGCCAAATCATCGTCACCGTTACACCCCCGCCAGTGCTCACGGCTCAAATGGCCGTCAAGGGCATCACCGGCCCGTTTGATCGTCACATCTACAGCCGCTTCCCCGAACTCTCACAAGACTTTGTCGCCGGCCAAACCACGCCAGAAGGTCAGCCCAAGCGCACCGCCGCCAGCCCCGTCATCAAGCTCACATACGTTGATGCCTCCATCCTGCAAATCTACCTTGATGAGCAGCCCGACCCCGCCAACCCCACCGGCCAACCCATCGTGCGCAGCGCCATGCGCACGCCCGCATCTCAAACCGTCGCCACCCAAACACTGCGCACCGGTGACAGTCTCATCATCGGCCCCCCACTTGCCATCAAACTTGGTGACCGCTACGACGATGCCGAACTCGTCAAAGCACCCATCGTCACACCCGATGCTGAGCGAAACAAAGACAATCTCGGCAACCACCGCTCCGCGGCGATCGCCATCGAAATTTCCACATCAAAGGGCCCAAACGGCGAGACGCTCACTCCCCCCTTTAGCCGCACCCTCTGGCTCGCCCACACCATGTACCTCGGTTTCTCCGAGGACGACTTCATCCCCGTAACCCTACCCGGCAACCGCACGATCGAGCTCGCATTTAACCGCATGCGCAGGCCCCTTCCCCAAATGGCCCTGCAGCTTGCAGACTTCGAGATGATGCCGTACCCCCACAGCACCCAGCCGCGCGATTACAGATCAGATCTGAACGTCTATCGCGGCCCCGGCCTCCGCGCCATGCTGGCAGAATCACGCTTCATCGGTTTCGAGCAGGCCGCCGCCAAGTTCCTGCACTCCGGCTCTGTTGAGCGCACGGTCGCATTCACCAGTCTAAACGAGCCCCTCCAGCAGTCGCCAGATGTCTGGGACCCAAACGCCAGCACCGCTCAAAACGCCGGATCTTGGCTGGCCGCAACCCTCGGGGCAACCCGCTTCAAATTCGCCCAATCCGGCTGGGACAGTCGCGGCTGGACAACCTCCAAAGCCCGTGTCGAAGCCGGCGAACTTAAACGACCCTTCGCCAACTTCACCATCCTCGGAGTCGGCAACAATCCCGGCATCTACATCATCGCTGGCGGCGCGGTGCTCACCCTCTGCGGCATTCCTTGGGCACTCTGGCTAAAGCCAGCCCTCGTGCAGCGTAAGAAAATCAGAATTCAGCAGCAACTCAAAGACGGCACGTACATTCCACCCAAAAAGGTCCGCACCGTCAAAATCCTCACCGATAAAAGCCAGCCAGACTTAACCCCCCAAAGTGTGGCCGCGCCGCTCTCTACCACCGCAATCCAACGAACCGATGTCGGAGCCCAAGCATGAACCACCTAAACCGATCTGTTCTCGCGGTTTTCTCCAGCCTCGCCCTGTGCATCTTGGCAGTGACAGCGATCACCCGCCCAGCCTTGGCGCAGTACAGCGCCCCCGCCGGCAACGCCCACCCAACCGCTGAACAAGCCGAGGGCGACCTCGCAGCCCCCTTCGGCGCGACACCGCGCCAGGCCACCATGGACTCGGCCAAAAAACTCGCCTTCGCCCAAGCTCTAGACCTAACCCCGCTCAAAGACCTCGCCGTCTACAACAACGGTCGCATCAAAATCCTCGACTCTTTAGCCCGCGAAGTCGTCTCCAGCCTCGTTGGCCGCAAAGATTTTCAGGACCTCCTGCCCACCAGCGCCGATGCAGCCAAGGCCAAAAAAGTCGGCTACGACCCGATGTTCACATTCATCGATCTAGCCATAGATCCCGCCTTCTACGCCGACAAGCCTCTCATTCACGTTTACTTCCTACCCCTCCGCGAAAAGCTGCTCGAGGCCGCAATCCCCGGCAACACCTCTGAAACCGAAATCACCCGTGAACGCTGGAAGCGCCTCGGCCGGCTCCAGCCAATCTGGATCGCCAAGAACATGCAGGGCGTCATGAACTCCATGCCACTCGATGGTGCCGGCGGCCGCTCTGCAAACGATGTTCAGCAGGCCATGCAGGACTACCTAAACGCTGGCAAAATGTGGACCATCGTCCCCGTGGCCGACTCCACCAAGCCTTGGCAGCACCTCTCACAGCTTGATTCCACCAAATATCCCGCGCTCGCTACCGCTGTCACTTCCTTCGGCAACGCGTGGCGCTCCGGCGATGCACCCGCAGTCAATGCCGCGGCAATCACCATCGCCGCAGCCCTGCCCGCCCTCGCGCCAGAGGCATACCCAACCCTCCGCCGCACTGTCGAGCAGGCGTACAACGCCAGCAACCCCTTCGAGTGGGGCTCATGGCTCTACGCACTCTCACTGGTCAGCCTGCTGCTTGCCCTGGGCACCCAGCGCCAGGGAATCAAGTGGATGGGCATCACCCTGCTGGCCGCCGCTGTCGGCATGCACGCCTTCGGCTTTATCGCACGCTGCTACATCGCTGAGCGTTTTGCCATTCAAAACCAGTTTGAGTCGATGACCGGCGTCAGCCTCTTCGCCGCCATCGTCGGTGTTTCGCTGGCCCTCGGCCGTCGCCAACTCCTCTTCGCCGCGGCAACCGCCGCCGTTGGCTTCATGATCCTGGTCACCGCAACCCAAACCGGCATCCCCGGCCGCGAAATCAACCGCGAAGCAGCCATCTTAAACACCTCCGTTCTGCTCAAGTACCACGTCACCATCGTGCTGTTTAGCTACGGCCTCATCTCACTAGGCTTCATCACCAGCCTGTTCTACCTTGCAGTGCACTACCTCGGCGCCGCCCGCCAGCGTGAACTCGCCGCCGCCACCTCCGGCACAAACAACATCGTCGGCATGTCCGGCGGCGCCGCAGTCCTCGGTGGCCCCGGTGGCAGCAGCGGCACTCTCGGTACCGGTAACCCGGTTGATGCGATGTCCTCCGTCGCAGCATCCGCCCTGGGCATCGGCTCCGCCGATGATGCCCGCGGCGGCACACCCCGGCTTCTCAAAGACCTAGACAAGGCCCAAATCACCGTTATGCAGATGGCATTCTGGACTCTGGGCGTCGGCATTATCTTGGGCGCCTGGTGGGCCGACCACAGCTGGGGCCGCTGGTGGGCGTTTGATCCCAAAGAACTCTGGGCCCTGCTCACCTGGATCGTGTACCTAGTCGTCGTCCACGTCCGCGTCGGCGGCGTCGCCAACCGCGGCCTGGTCACCGCATGGCTCAGCATCCTGGGCTTCATCGTCATGCTGTTCTGCTACTTCGGCGTCAACCTCCTGCTCCCCGGCTTGCACGCATACGCCTAACAGCCAGCACCAATCGCAACCAAACTACACGCGAATTGATACTGACAGAGCCTGAAAAATCTGAGCCAATCCGAGTGAGGCCAACCGGGGCAAGAATGCCCCGTATCTCTTCAGCTCCATCCAACGTGAGGGCAGGTCCATTAAGGCGGCTCCAGCATTTGATCGCGGAGCAATAGAGGTTCATAGACTCCCTTCGCCGCGGCAGCGGCACCCGATGAGATCTTCACCTTTCTCGACCGACCCGAAGCGCCGCAGGAGAACAACCGAGCCGAGCGGCAGATTCGACCGGCGATGATCCCGCGAAAGAACAGCCAGTGCAACCCAAGCGACCGCGGCGTTGCGATGGAGGCGGTGATGATGACCGTCTACCGCACGCTGAAGCTTCGCGGGCACGACCCGCGAACCCAGATGGAGAAGGCACTGCGCGTGTGGTCGGAAACACGCAAACTTCCGCCACTGCCAGCGAGGGCGTAGGATTCGGCTGAAGAGTTGCGATTTTTGTGCATGTCTAGTGGGAAGCGACTTTTTAGGTGGTCGTCAAACTTGCAGTTTTTTCTATGAAATATTTTTTGCGATAGACAATGCTCAGTATGTCAAAAGTAAAATACCTAGTTAATTTTTTGATAATGACATTCTATTTGTTAATTATATTTAGTTTTTATTTTCCCATTTCAGTTTCGCAGCATTCCTTTCAGCTTTACGCGGTCAACGGAAGGATATTGATTGCATGGTTTAGAAATGTTACTTTTACTCCTTCTGTCTATGAAGCATTCCCGGAATTTATATTTGAATCTGGTTCGGGTGTGTATTCGCTACCGCCGGGGATTTTGGTAGCAGTTTCGTTCTGGATCAACTTAATGCTCCCACTGGTGTTTCCCTGCTTATTCTTTGTCCGAAGACGTTTGGCTAATCGTCCCGTGAACCCCGCACTTTGTACAAATTGCGGGTATGATCTTTCTGCTTCGGGAGTCGTACTGTGTCCTGAGTGTGGCGTGAAGCGAAACCCGGCTTCCTCCAAGTGAATCTGGCCTGCCCCCCGATTCCTGATCCACCAACTATGAGAGTCCCGACAGGCCGCGTTCCGGCCTCGGACACTCTCAAAAAGCAAACACCACACTCCGCCGAACAGATCCTCAGCAAGTTGCGTGACACCCCAACGCTCGCCGCAGCGGGAAAGCTGGTCGATAATCCCCCCCCTCCCCGCGGCGGCCCCAAGCCCACCCCGCCATCAAAAACCGCTCCCGCCGCACCCCTTTGGGCCAGCCGCCCGGTGTAATTGTTGTCCTTACTCCGCAACCTGCATCGCCGCGTGCCGTACCGTTGCTCATCAGATGTCGCGTGTATTGACCGGTTCTGCCTCGCTCTTCCCAGCCGCACCATGAACCGCCTCGCTTTGCAAACCAGTCTCGCTTTGCAAACCAGCCCCACTTCGGCAATCGCCCCGTCTCCGCCGACAGGTCCGGCCTCCCATCCCCGCCGCGGCCAGCAACTTCAACCCGCCGCCCGCCCAACCCGCGGCGCGTGGGCGTTTCAGGCCACCCCGCCGCCAGCCATAATTTGTAACCGTGCTGGCCGTGCCTTGCCCAGCGCGGCCAGCACCGGCAAAGCTTGCGCGCAAACGGGGCGGCAGTATCTCCCGCAAAACTGGCACACTGCTGTGGTGCGCAGCATCGACACCGCAGCCACCATCACCAACCGCATCGGCTCCACGGCCTACGGCGAACCGCAGCGGTACTCGCTGTCCGATTTGGCTGGCGCTGGGGCATCCGCTACAGCACCCGATGCGGCGATCGACAACAACGACTACACCGCGTTCCTCAACGCCTTCGGCGCCAGCGACCCGCTGGCAGATGTCAACGGCGACGGCTTGGTTGACTCAAATGATTACATCCTGTTCATCAACAACTACAGCGCTGGCGGTGACGGCCCGCTGGGAACCGGGGTGCTGAGCTTAGAGCTTGATGCGGGCTTCCGCCGCGGCTATGCGGGCTACGAGTTTGACCCGGTCCTAGGTGCAAGCTACGCCAGCGTTTACCACGTCCGCAACCGCGTGTACGATGCGGAGAACGGTCGCTGGAACAAGCGCGATCCGCTGGGGTATGTGGATGGGATGGGGTTGTATGAGTACTGCCGGTCGAGGCCGGAAGATGCACGCGATTTCAGTGGGCAGCGGACAGCTCTTGTCGAGACTGCTGCAAAAACCGGCAACTTTTTAGGCGCCCCAGAAAGCGAATGGCCCGGACCAGAGTTTACACCTTCCACGCCGCGACGAGAAAAAGCGCCGCCTGGAAAAAACATAGAGATATTTTGTGATCATCTTGCATTTGGAAGATATCACTGTAGTGTCAGGTTCTCGTCGGATGGAAACTGGGTTAGCGGGTGCCGCGGCGGACCCTCGAACGGAGTGCTTGGATCTTCTTCAGACACCGTTGGAACACCATGCCCTCCTGGTTCACCCACGAACCCAATTTTCGGCCCACTAAAATCTGGATGCGGCCCGTGGCAACCAGGATACAATGACTTTTCACCTGATGTTCAAAATTCAGGTAAACCAACAAAGCTGATTAGCGATCCGTCGGGTATCTTTGGACAATGTATACAAGATCAAGTAAACTTCTTCAACTGTAAATACTCATACAGTTTACTTGGTCCAAATTCAAATTCAATTATCGGAAGCGCTTTACGTTGCTGCGGCCTTCCAATGATCGCACCTGTTGCTAACGCACCGGGATGGGACGTTCAACTGACTTGCAAATCGCAAATTGTTCAACATTAATCAAAAAACTCATAATAAAAATATCTATGAAAATTATCCGATTACTGTTCATAACTTTACTAATTTTGTACACTAATTTTATTACAGGATGCGGACTGCGTGAAGACCTCGGAAGAATGTCGACAACTAAGCATAAATTATCTAATTTAATAAATGCGACTGAAGAAGCCAAGGTTGATCTACCGATTCAAAACCCATTCGACAATGTCGGCTCAATTCCGTTGCCCGCAGTTTATCAGAAATTACATGAAGCAATTCACAAATGGGCAATCTCTGTTTTGCGGCCTAACGAACAGATGTACTGGCGAGCTCAATCATACGATTTTGTTTCCCCCGGTGCTAAATATGTGATTGTTGATCATCCGCTAGACCAAGATATCGGGGGACTTGTCGGAAACATTAATTTGGAAGAAAAATCAAAGATTCGTTCAAAAATGTGGCTGATCGATGACGATGTTTTAAAAGACATTGATCATCCTCCACTTCCAGCATGGCAAGTCTTGGACACCGCATCTTCTGACAGATTTCTAATTTCAAGGCGGTTTGGTCCTATCGGTCAAAATGAGCTATATGTACCTATTAGAGCATTCAGAATTCGTAATACGATTGAAGAATTAGTCATTAACAAAGAATTTTTTGAATGTAATTTTTTAACAATCTCAGACTCTGGAAACTGTATCGGAATGACGAAAAATGGGGGCATCTACTTTGGAAAAGTAGTTGGTAATTCGGTCATCTATAAGTTCGCAAAAACGCCGAAATCTTTACAACTTGATGAGTATTGGGAAACAATTACTAATCCGACAACCCCGGTATGGAATAAAAATGGAGATATTGTATTGCTCTGCGAGCAGGTCGTCGTTTCCGCAGAGACAGGGCAGCTTATTGCCAATATTAGAGATGATTTTCTAATACAATATAATGGTCGATTAGCAAATTATTTTATCGGTCTTTCCAAATCAAGTAAGGCTCATCTTCCGCCCTCCGGTACCCTGATTGTGGGTCGGATCAGTGATGACGGATCGATAGACATTGTCAAAAATCTTGGAACATGGTCGAAATTGCCATTTTTATATAATATATCACCAAATGCACAGTACGCCTCAGGGCGTGCCGAAACACTGATTTCTAAGATAATTCCTATCCCTGGCGCGGGAAGAGTATCTGGGTACGTGCGACTTAATGACCTACAAAATGGCACCTATACGGTAAGACCAATCGAGCGCCGTGTTGCTGGGTGGGTTACGATCACACAGCCGAAATGACTTACGGTGCATTGCTTGCACCCTCTACATTTATTACCGGTATTTTCGGTTCCAAACAGGCCGTTAAAAAGACAAATTTTTGCGCATCATTTATGAGGAATTCATCGAACAATACGTAAGCGATAGACCAACCCCATCTTCACTTCGCTCCGCTGGTCGTCACGATCGTTGGTATGAAAACACCAACTCCAGAGTCGGCGAGCGTCAAATGGGCACGGGTGATCGCGGATTGGCGGCGGGGCGGGTTGTCTGTAACTTGTTTCTGCAAGCGGCGGGTGGTGCAGCGGGCTTCGGTCTGTGCCAGGCGGCCGTAGCCCGCCCCCCAACTCCTGGTCCACCAACTATGCAACTCCCGACAACCCGCGTTCCGGCCTAGGACACTCCCAAAAAGCAAACACCACACTCCGCCGAACAGATCATCGGCAAGTTGCGTGACACCCCAACGCTCGCCGCAGCGGGAAAGCCGGTCGATAATCCCCCCCCTCCCCGCGGCGGCCCCACGCCCACTCCGCCATCAAAACCCGCTCCCGCCGCACCCCTTTGGGCCAGCCTCCCGGTGTAATTGTTGTCCTTACTCCGCAACCTTCACCGCCGCGTGCCGTACCGTTGCTCATCGGATGTCGCGTGTATTGACCTGCTCTGCATCCCTCTTCCCAGCCGCACCATGAACCGCCTCGCTTTGCAAACCAGTCTCGCTTTGCAAACCAGCCCCACTTCGGCAATCGCCCCGTCTCGGCCGACAGGTCCGGCCTCCCATCCCCGCCGCGGCCAGCAGCTTCAATCCGCCGCCCGCCCAACCCGCGGCGCATTGGCGTTTCAGGCCACCGCTCCGCCAGCCATAACTCGTAACCGTTCTGGCCGTGCCTTGCCCATCGCATCAAGCAGCGGCAAAACTTGGGCGCAAACGGGGCAACAGTATCTCCCGCAAAACTCGCACACCGCTATGGTACTAAGCATCGACACCGCAGGCACCATCATCGACCGCATCCGCTCCACGGCATACGGCGAGCCGCAGCGGTATTCACTCCTAGATCTGGTCACTGGGACCCCCGGTGCTGTCACCACCAACGTGCCCAATGGCATCGTCAACAGCGCCGACATCGCAGCCTTCAACACCGCCTACAACGCCAGCAATCTGCTGGCCGACCTAGCTGGCGACGGCGCTGTTGATGGCAATGACTACACCCTCTATGTCAATGAGCTGAGCGAGTCTCCACCCCTCGGCACCGGTGCCCTGAGCACCGACCTTGATGCAGGCTTCCGCCGCGGCTTTGCGGGGTATGAGTTTGATCCGGTCCTAGGTGCAAGCTACGCCAGCATCCACCACGTCCGCAACCGCGTGTGCCATGCGGGTGGCAGCTGTACTTCTGCCGCACACCCCTGGGCATTTTGAATTATCGCAGCGGCCGCTGGCGATCGCGCGATCCGGTGGCAACAAGCAAGCCGACGCCACTAAAGCCGTACGCGTGCTGAACACGAAACGAGCCCAACCGTGGCCGCGAGCGGCACGCCGGAGCCTGTTCTCCCCTCACCCCTGTCTGATAAGCGTGTGACGGAGACAAAAATGATCTTGCCCCCGCAGGCGTGCCCTGGGGCTACCTTGGAACCTGAAAGTGTCACCCATGTCCTAAGCACGTTCTGTCACCTGTGTCTTGAAACATGCAGGTCACAATCACACCCCCGCCCACCGCTGCGCAATCGGCATCCGCCGGCCGCTTCCAAACGCCACCGAGGTTACCTTCAGCCCAATCGCCGCCTGCTTGCGCTTGTACTCCGACAAATCAATCAGCCGCAAAATCCGCTTCACGGTCGCCGCATCAAAGCCGGTTTCAACGCTAATCGTCGTCCGGTCCTGCCGCAGTTCCACATACCTGCGCAGTATTTCATCAAGCACCTCATACGGCGGCAGTGAATCCTGATCAGTCTGGTTCGGTCGCAGCTCCGCCGAGGGCGGCTTGGTAATGCTTGCCGCCGGAATCGGCGGCACACCCAAACCACTGATTCCAAGCAGCACGGCGTTCGCGTTCATCCAGTTCGCCAGCGCGTACACCTGCTGCTTCGTCACATCCGACAACACCGCCAGCCCTCCGTTCATGTCACCGTACAGCGTGCAGTAGCCAACCGCCATCTCACTCTTGTTGCCCGTCGTCAGCAGTAAATGATTGAACTTGTTCGACAACGCCATCAGCAGCGTGCCGCGGCTGCGCGATTGCAAGTTTTCTTCCGTCACATCGGGTGTGGTCCCCGCCATCGCCGGAGTCAGCGCATCTAAAAATCCATTCACCGGGCTGCCGATTGGAATAGTCAGCAGCGGCATACCAAGATTGTGCGCGAGAATCTGCGCATCGGTCTTTGATCCGTCCGATGAGTACTCGCCCGGCATCGAAACCCCAGTCACACGCCCGGCCCCAATCGCCGCAGCCGCCAGTACCGCACACACCGCCGAGTCAATGCCGCCCGACAGTCCAAGCAGCGCGGTCTTAAAGCCAGTTTTTCGAGAATAATCTTTGATCCCCAGCACAAGGGCAAGATACAGATCCCGCGTATCTTCCGTGGAAATTGCCAGTGATCCAGCCTGCTCCCCCGCCACGCTCCCTCGCGCCACCGGGGCCGATTGACCGGACATCCCCGCCGGCGCGTGCCCATCAGGCAGGTCAATCGTGACAAACTCACCGCTAAACCTGTTGCCCGCAGCCACAACCTCACCGCTTGGTCCAAGCACCATCGCTGCCCCATCAAAGATCAGCTCATCGTTCGCCCCGCACTGATTCACTGCGGCAACCGTCACCCCGTGCCGCACCGCGTGGTGCCTCAAAATGTCCTGCTGCACCCTCGCCTTGCCAATCACAAACGGGCTCGCCGATGGATTGATGATCAGCGAACACCGCCGCTCACCCAGCCGCGGCGTGCACAGCTCATCAACCGGATCGCTCATACCCAGATACCGCTGCGCAAACCCCGCATCGCGCCCATGCCACAAATCCTCGCACACCGAGAGCCCGATGCGAACAACGCTCCCAACCCGGGTCAAAACATCAATAAGGACCGGCGATGTCCCCGCAATAAAATAGCGGTCCTCATCAAACACGTCATACGTCGGCAGCAGCCGCTTGTGGTAATGAGCGATGACCTTGCCATCCCGGTACGCCAGCAGCGAATTATGCTGCGCAAACGCCGACGGCTGATGCGTGCTCGCCGGCCAGGGCGTACCAAAAATGAGTGTGATCCCATCGCTCGCCGTGCGCCCAAGCTCTTCCGCCGTGCCCACACACGCCTCCAAAAATCCACCCTGCAGCAGCAGGTCCTTGGGCGGATAGCCCGTCAGCGAGAGTTCCGGACACACCACCACATCGGCCCCCGCAGCACGCCCCGCATCCGCCGCGGCGGCAATCAGCAAAGCATTCCCGGCAAGGTCTCCAACAGTCGGATTAATGGGAGCAAGGGTCAGTCGCATGATTGGCAGCAAGGCAGCGGTCCCGCAGATAACAACAGTTTCAGTCCTATCGGACAAGCATTGCAAGATGGTACGTACACGCCGTCGATACGGCCGGCAGCTACCAGAATCTGCAGCGTGCGGTGAACACTCCCTCAGACTCCAAAGCAGCACCCAACCATATGGTGCCATTACGCGATTTCGCCCTTCCGCTGAGCAAGCGCCCCGTGCTCATCTTCCGCACGTCCCCTATGAAAAAAAACACCGCGCACCAAAGTGCGCGGTGTTCAATCGTACAAATTTTCCGAAGCCGTCAGACCGCCCGCCGCACCGTCTCGAACTCAGCAGCCTGGCACCCCGCGGCACGTGACTCAGCAACCAGCGCCAAAGGCGTTGATGAACTCGACAAAGTCATTGCCGTCAATAATCAAATCGCGGTTCACATCCGCAACCGGATCGATCGAAACATCACCCACGCTAAACGAGTTGACGAACGCAACGAAGTCGTTACCGTCCACAACACCGTCGTTGTTCACATCAGCCGTGCAGCCCGGCACCGGGGGCGCTCCCGCGCCCGCCCAAAAGCCGCCCGTCAGGGTGAAACCGCCGCCGGTCATCGGCGTCGCGGATGCATCCGGCTGTCCAATCGTCCCCGACAACGTAAAGGCGCCACCCGTCGAGGTGCCGCCACCCCCGTCAATGGTGTACCAGTTGATCGCGAACGGCTGAGCCATCGCGGCAGATCCGGCAGACAGAACGACGAAGCAGGCAAGTTTCATGGAGGAGCGCATAACCATTATCCTTTTGTTGAGAACCTCGTTACATAGAGTATAACGCAAAAAAACGAATCTGCCCGTCATCTTTTAAGAAGATTTTTTAAACGTACTGTCCAAGCATGCGAAATCCACCGGCTCAGGGTGACACGATTTGAGCAACGTAGCAATTTGCATATGCACAATTGCCAAGAATACCCTTTTATGGTTATCGGCACACCCCCTCGCCCAGCCCGCAGGGCATCCACCCCGAAACCTCCCCTCGCTCCCAAACCCCACAATTTCACAGGCAATCGCCCCTTCCAGCCCCTGCAGCACATTGTCACGACGCTAACCCGCTAAACTCGTCCCCTTACGCATCTCGGGTGGGGGGCCGCTGCCGCGTTGGTGGTGGCCCTGGACCCCGGAGTTTTGACCAATGGCTGAGACAACGACCGAACTTCCCAACATCGTCGAGATCACTGATGTCGGCCCCTGCCGCAAAAAAATCAAGATCGAGATTCCCGCCGCGACCGTGCAGGAGAACCTCGGCACCGCGCTCGACACGCTCCTCATGCGGGCCGAGCTGCCCGGCTTCCGGCCCGGCCACGCCCCCAAGCGCCTGATCGAGAAGAAATTCGGTACGATGATCCGCAAGCAGGCCAAGGATGAACTCGTTGGCGCCGCCTTTAACAAGGTCGTGCAGGACCACAAGCTCCGCCTCGTTGGTGACCCTCAGGCAGAGGACCTTGCAACTGTTGAGCCGGTCATGGGCAAGCCTCTGATTTTCGAGATCGATATCGAGGTCGTTCCCGAATTCGAACTCCCCGCCACCGAGGGCCTCGATATCAAGAAGCCCCAGCTTGATGTTACCGAGGACATGGTCAGCAAAGAGGTCGACAAAATCTGTCTGACCGAAGGCTCCCTCGAAGAGCGCCCCACCCCCGAGCCCGGTGATTATGTCACCGGCCACGCCAAGCTCTCCGACAGCAAAGACACCACAAAGGTCTTCTTCGAGTCCGACGGCATTGTCGTGCAGTTGCCCACCGTCGACGGCGGCGGCAAAGGTATGATCGTCGGCCTCATGGTTGATGATCTGGCAACCCAAATCGGCACCGTCAAAGTCGGTGAGAAAGTCACCGTCAAGACCAAGGGCCCTGAGAACCACGAGAACGAGGCCCTCCGCGGCGTAGATCTCCTAATCGATTACGTGCCCAGCCGCGCCGACCGCATCATCCCGGCCAAAGTCGAGGATTTGGCGGCCCGCGTCGGCTTCCCAAATGCCGACGGCATGCGTGACGCCGTCCGCAACCGCCTGCGTCAGCGTGTCGCGGTCGATCAGCAGTCGGCAATGCGTGGGCAGGTCATGAAGCACCTGATCGAGAAGACCGAGATGCCCCTGCCCGAGCGCCTCACCAGCGAACAGGCCGGCCGCAACCTGCAGCGCCACCGCATGGAACTCATGTACCGCGGCTTCGGCCCGATGCAGGTCGAGGAGCGTATCGCCCAGCTGCGTCGCCAGTCCTCAGCCGAGGCAATGGTGTACCTAAAGAGCATGTTCATCATGGAGCAGGCCAGCGAGAAGCTGGGCGTCCGCGTCAGCAATGAGGAAGTCGGCGGACGTATCACCCAGTTGGCCCACGAACGCAGCGTCAAGCCCAACGACATGCGCGATGAATTGGTCAAGACCAAGCAGATCAACACCCTGGTCATGCAAATCCGCGAGCACAAGACGCTCGATGCCATCATCGCCAAGAGCAAGGTCACCGAGATCCCGGTTGAAGAATTCAACAAGCTCATGACCGACTCCAACAAAGCTGACTGACTCCCTGTGACAAAGAATGAACACGCGGCCCCGGCAATCATGCAGATTGCCGGGGCCGTTTTCTTGCGCTCAAAGCACTGCCCGACTCGCTTTAGCCCGGGCCAAAAACAAACCCGCCGCGGTAAGAACCGCGACGGGCTTGATTGTGTTGCTATGAACTTCGAACCGATCGAGCACATCTAAGCCAGAGCGGCTTAGCGGCGACGACGGAAGGCGGCCAGACCAGCGAGGCCAAACACGCCAGCGGCTGCCGGGGACGGAACGGTGAAGAACTGGTTGCCGGCGAACCGACCCATGTCCAAACCACCGATGGAACCGTTGAAACCGCCGGTGCCATCGCCACCGAGGTTGCCGGTGCCAGCGGGGAGGGGCGCGAGGAACTGGTTGGAGGCGTAGTTGTGGTCGGAACCGTTGATGAAGGCCATAACATCAAACTGGCTGCCGGGAGCCAGACCCAGAACAGCCCAGGGCACAGCGATTTCGATGCCGGAGGTAGCCGAGAGGGGACCAGCACCCAAATTGCCAAAGCCAGCGCCGACGCCCAAGGTGTTGGAGTTATCGACGCCCACTTGCAGGCTGCCGCTGGCAAGAACGCCGTTGCCGCCCGACAAGCTGCCACCGTTCTGGCCGTTGTTGGTACCCTGGTAACCGCCGCTCCAAACGCCGCCGGAGAACTGGGCAGCATCAACAAACACTGCATAGGTGCTGCCGGTGGGGCCGGTGCCGCCGTTGGTCACGCTCACCCACAGGTTGGCGTTGAAGCCGTTGTCGTGGCGGAAGCCGTTGATGTTGCCCATGGCGGGGACGCCGCCGCTGATCTGCTGCTGGCCAGCCGCGCCGGTGCTGAAGAAGATCTCGAGCTTATTGAAGTTTGACTCGAGGTTGCCGGTGAACAGCAGGTACGCGTTCGTCGCATCGCTGCGGTAGAACGCGGCGTTCAGCTCAGAACCGTTCGTGAAGTCGATGTCACCACGATTGGCATCACCAAATTCGGTGCCGTTGGTCTGGGTCGAAACTGCTGGGCCGTACGACGGTGTCAGCGAGCCATTGACTTGAGCCATGGCGGGGGCGGCCATCAGGCCAACGAGGGAAAGCAGGGCGACAGTCTTCATCTCAAAATCTCCTAACGAGCAATAACGAAAAAAAGGACATGCCAGCGCACGCGGCACAGTCCGGGAACATCTCAATCTCAACCAGCGAGGCTAAAGAAAAGACCAGCACTGCTGGCTGCTGCAAAGTACCATGCAACGAAGTGTTACAGGTTACTACAATGTAAACGCTCCCATCCAAAAGTCAACATTTTTACATCGTGAGCAGGGTATTTCGAGCTGTTTTACAGGGTTGAAACGTTACATTTGCCGTCCCTTTGCGGGAAAACCGCCCTATAACCAAGCTGGCTGCGGCGGCTCCCAATTCGGCGTCTGTTAAAATGGGCGCTTTGAGTCAGAACACCAAAAAAACAGCCGCCCCATCATTGGGGCGGCTGCTCGGTTTTTTCAGCAACTCACTCGGTCCGCGGCAGCAACCCCGCCTTACTTGCTCCCGGCCTTTTCAATCGCTGCCTTAAGATCAGGCACCGACTCCGCGCCGCTCGGCACCTTGATGCTCGAACCCTTAAAATCATCACCAATCGGCTGGAAGCGCCCGCCCAGATGCTGGGCCAAGAACGCCTCGGTCACGGCGTAAAACGCCGTGCGATTCGGCGGGCGGGCAAAGCCGTGGCCCTCATCAGGGAACAGCACATAGGTCACCGGAATTTGCTTACTGTTCATGGCCTTGACGATCTGATCAGCCTCGGTCTGCTTCACTCTCGGGTCGTTGGCACCCTGCCCGATAAGCAGCGGCTTGGTGATCTTGTCCACAAAGTTCAGCGGCGAGCGCGACTCCAAGAACTTCTTGCCTTCCTCCGTGCGGAAGTCGCCGACCCGCTGCGAGAACTGCTCAACCAGCGGCAGCCAGTACGGCGGAATCGTGCTCAGAAGCGTGACGAGGTTTGATGGACCAACAATGTCAACGCCGCAGGCAAACACGTCAGGCGTGAAGGTGAGCCCCACCAGCGTGGCATATCCACCGTACGAGCCACCCATGATCGCCACCTTGTTCTTTTCGGCGATTCCCTCGGCAACAGCCCAGTTCACCGCATCCAGAAGATCATCATGCATCTTGGCGGCCCACTCGCGGTTCCCCGCATTCAGGAACGACTTGCCAAAGCCAGTTGACCCACGAAAATTCACCGACAATACCGCATAGCCCCGGTTGGCCAGCCACTGATGCTGCGGGTTGAAGCCCCAACTGTCGCGCGCCCACGGGCCACCGTGAACATCCAGAATCATCGGTAGCGGCCTATCCGGCCTCCCGTTCCCGTCTTTATCGCTGCCCAACGGCAGTGAGAGATAAGTCACCAGCTCCAGGCCATCACGGCTCTTGATCACCACCGGCTCAAGCTTCGTCAGCGGCAGTCCCTCAAGGTCCCGCCTGCTGCTAAACACAAAGTTCGCCTTCTTCGCCTTGCGGTCGTAGATGTACGACCGTGCCGGCCCGTTGTCCATCAAGTATGTCACCACCCACTTGCTGTCATCAAGCGTGCGGCTGGTCACGTTAAACTCGCCTTCAGCAACCGTGCGCAAATACGCAAAGTCGGCATCAATGCTCGGATCAATCACCTTCCACTCAGAACGCTTGTAATCAAACGATGCAGCCTGCACCGTGTTCTCCGTCGGGTGAATCATCGCGTTGTCAACATCACACCGGGCATCCTCGGCGAGCAGTTTGCTCTTGCCCGTCGCCAGGTCCAGGGCCATCAGCGCCGCCGTGTTACGGCCGCGGCTGTCGGTCATGTACACCGTCTTGCCATCCTTTGATAATCCGATGGCATTCGTGCTCAGCGCATCCTCCATGCCAACCTTGTACAAGTCGGCAAACTGCGTCACGCCGTCCGGCCCGGGCTTGCCGCTGGCCAATTGCACCTGGCTGCCGCCATCCTCTGTTTGCTTGGTGGCCAACTTCACGTTGTAGTCATCATCAAACACAAAGCCGGCAAAGCCGTCGTTGCGCTGGTGCAGTTTCAAATCACCCGTCCGCAGGTTCACCTTGTACACATCATGCAGCGATGGGTCGCGGTTGTTCAACCCAATCAAAATATGCTGCGGATCACGATGCGAAACACCCTCAACCCGAGCCGCCGGCCGCAGCGGCTTGCCGTTGGGCAGCGTCACAGGCTTGCCGTCCGCCCCCGGAATGGTCTCAAACGGGGTTAAGTCGCGAACATCGCCACTGGCAAGGTCAATCCGGAAAATCTTGAAGTTCTCATCGCCCCCAACATCCTGAGAGTAAATCAGGTCGCTGCTCGTGTAACCCCACAAAAACGTGCGGATGCCCCGCCCCGTGTCCTTGGTCACCGGCCGCGCATCATCAAGCTTGTTGGCTGGCCCCACCCACACATTGAGCACACCCGCAACCGGGGCAACAAAGGCAACCTTTGTTCCGTCCGGCGACAGCCGCAGACTCGCCCGATCTGGGTTACCAAACAACACCGATCGCGGAATCAGCGCTGCCGCCTCGCCCGGTTTTACAACTACCGGCGCTGCCGGTGCCCCCTGCGCAAACGCAGAGCCCGCCAGAGCCACCAGCGACACAATCGAAACCGCCATTGAAACCAATGCAAACGAACGCAACATGCAGCACACTCCAGATGCCCACATCCCCCACCGGATCAAACCATTTTCCACACAATCCGCGGCCAAACAACCGCCACGGCCACCGACCGCCAACCACTGGCAGCCAGCTGCAAACTTTTCCGGCGAAACGCTGGCAAACCTTCAGGCCAGCCAGATGACCCACCCCACTATCACCGCCATCATTCTTAGGATTCGCACAACTTTCTATTCAGACTCAAATAGTAGGTCTGATAACACCTCCATATGAGCGATACCAAGCACGGCACCGAGGGTAACTGGCCTGACCCAGCAACGAGGACCTCGTTGCCTCGCGTGCGAACAATCCAGATCGCTCTTCATCAAAGTTGCGTGCCTTTGACCCGAAGTCATCGCAGCATCCCCTCTAAGAGCGGTACCCGGAAGGGTACCGTGGGCAAAGGTGTTGATGATGTCAAAGTGTTCGCGCAGCGGAAAAGCGACGCGCTCAACGTTTGGTGTGTCGGCAGTTGGAGTTTTAGTGGAAGTGCAAGTTGTCGCTCATCGGCGGCTCCCACTAAGAGCGGTACCCGGAAGGGTACCGTGGGTGAGCGTGGTGATGATGTCAAAGTGTTCGCGCAGCGGAAAAGCGACGCGCTCAACGTTTGGTGTGTCGGGAGTTGGAGTTTTAGGGGAAGTGCAAGTTGTTGCCCATCGGCGGCTCCCACTAAGAGCGGTACCCGGAAGGGTACCGTGGGTGAGCGTGGTGATGATGTCAAAGAGAGTGCGCAGCGAAAAACCGACGCGTTTGGCATGTGGTGTTTGGGGGGTTAGATTTTTTGCGGGAAGTGCAAGTTGTTGCCCACCGCACGCTGCCGCGTACGGCTCTTATGGGCTTATGGGCCGCGCGGCCAGTGATTTCTACAAACTCGGTCAAAGTGGGTGTCGCGCTGCCGACTGGCTTCCCACTGGGCCGCGACAAAGATTGCATGCTCTTCAAATCGCGCGAGGGTGGCTGGTTCGAGAATGTTGGCGGAGCGGCCTGACCCATCCGCAGGTTCATCGCATTCCACCCAAGCGGAACGCAGGGCTGTAGCCACGGGTGAAGCCCGCGCTTCGCGGGCGCAACCCGTGGAAAGTCGCTGCCCAATACGCCCGCCGCGGCGGGGCGAAGGATTGGGTGTACCAGTGACAACCGGCTGCGGGTGACACGCGTGTGCTCGCGCTATTTGAAGAGAGATGCGTTCCTTGGGATCGACTCCGCCGTCAACGCGGCCTCAAACCCCTCTGCCCCGCCGGGGCGAAAGACAAAATGCCCGAAGCCGAAGTGCTTGGAGATGCACTTCGGTTATCTGCGCTGCAGAGCTCACGCTCCGCGTGTGCAGTCAATCTTCGCCACACACCCTCTTTTTACGCCACGCTCGCCACAACTCCGGTTCACTCTGGATCCGTGGTTGTGTGCCTCTCCTCCAACTACTCCCAACACCCACTAAGAGCGGTACGCGGAAGCGTACCGTGAGCGAAGCCCACCGCTTCCAAATACCCCCGACACCGTCGAAGCCCGCCGCCTCCCGTGCCGCCCCACAGCCCACACCCTTCCGCCTTCCGCCCTGGCCTTGCCCTTGGCTCCCAGCCCCAACGGGGCGCAGGAATGTAGCCACGGGTGAAGCGCAGTCCGCAGCGCCGATGGGCGCAGCCCATCCGCAGCGGACGAAGCGCAACCCGTGGTCCAAACACGCCCAACCCAACTGCCCCAACGGGGCAGAGGATTTCAAAACCCCAATCACCGCATGACCGTCCCTCCCACGCCGCGGCCCAAGCAAACCAAAGCACAACCAACATCCCTAAGAGCGGTACGCGGAAGCGTACCGTAAACGAAGCCCACCGCTTCCAAAGACTCAAACACCGTCGAAGCCCGCCACCTCCCGTGCCGCCCCACAGCCCACACCCTTCCGCCTTCCGCCCCGGCCTTGCCCTTGGCTCCCAGCCCCAACGGGGCGCAGGGCTGTAGCCACGGGTGAAGCGCAGTCCGCAGCGCCGATGGGCGCAGCCCATCCGCAGCGGACGAAGCGCAACCCGTGGTCCAAACACGCCCAACCTAACTGCCCCAACGGCGCAGAGGATTTCAAAACCCCAATCACCGCGTGACCTTCCCACCCAACCCGCGGCCCATCCACACCCACGCACAAGCAACCACCCACCCTCCCTAAGAGCGGTACGCGGTAGCGTACCGTGAACGAAGCCCACCGCCGCCAAAAACCCCCGACCACCGTCGAAGCCCGCCACCTCCCGTGCCGCCCCGCAAGCACCCAGCTGCCCTGACCCACCAACCTCTGACCCTCCGCCGCTCCTCGCACGAAGCGCACCCGACCGTTGCCAACAGCGCCGCTTAACCCTGCGAGCAAACCACCGGTAAGCCGTCACGCGCCCAACCTCCATCTCCCCTCCCCGCCGCGGCCCAGCGATCCAACCACAATCCCACCCAAGCCGCGGCTCATGCCCATCCGCGCGCAAGCAACCACCCAGCCCCACACGCCCGCCCGCTCCATTCCACCCTCCCGCCCAAAAAACATGCGGCGGCCCTTTTCCCAAAAACTCAAAAAACCCCAACAAAACCGCCCTTTTCCACCAACCCCAAAACCCAAACCCTCGCCGCGAGCCATTCCACACAAAACCGTACCCACTTCCAAAATTCCGCCAGAATTTTTCCCCCGTTTTCAGCCCAATATCCAGGGTCAACGTCCCAAATAACCCCT
>JBBRKQ010000013.1:0-59708 GCA_038231815.1 Phycisphaerales bacterium | reverse complement strand
GCTGCGGCGAATCATCCACACACGCGGCTCATGCCACGCGTGCGGGTATCTGCTGCTGGGCTTGCCGGTTACGGAGGCCAACACAGTCGGCTGCCCTGAGTGTGGGCTGGTATCTGAAATAGACCCGGCGATGGGGGAGCTTGGCGTTGCGGCCGACGGTGTGCGCACGTTCCGGCCGAAGAAGCAGGTGAATGAGTCATTGGTTTGGAACCCGCGGTGGACCAAGGGTTTGCTGCGGGCGGCGAAGTTGACGATGTACGGCTTGCTGCTGCTGGCGCTGGCGGGCGGCGGGTTTGTGGCGTGGAGATTCGCCGCGGCGGAGAACGATGCGGCTGCGGCCAAGCGGATGCTGGACCCGGTGGGAGCGTTAAAGCGGCATGTGGCGAGTGTTCAGATGAAGGGTGGGATGATTAGCGAAGTGAATGCTGCGGAGTTGATGGATGCGGCGATGGGGGAGTATGACGCTGTATGCGGGCAGCTGATGGGTGAGAACGCCACTCGGGTCGCGGAGATCATAAAAGCGGCGCCGTACCTGGGTTTTTCGGTAGACTTTGGGTATGTGGGGGCAACGTTTGATCCGAGTGGAATTGTGAAGGAGGAACTGGATCAGGCGCGGAGGGATTTTGAGTTCAGGAGGATGTTGGCGGAGCTTGCGTTGGAGCGGATGCGGAAATCGGGAATGCTTGAGCGGGTTGACGGGGTTCATCGGCAGAGCAGGTATGAGCCATGGTTCTCACCGGACCTGGTGGAAGGGCTGAACCGGTTTGATGCGGATGATCTTCGGAACCTGATGAAGTTGCCGAAGTTGCAGGCCGTGCGGATTGCGGAGGCGGTGCGGCGAGGCGAGCCAGCGGAGGCTTTTGGTGCCTTTGATTCCGGGATGGCAATGGCGGGCATGATGCGGGGCGGGCCGATGGCCGCGGGTTTTTTGGTGGCTGTTGAGGCGGAGATAGTTTTGATGGGCGCGGTGATGCCGCTGCTGGCGGCGGCGGATGAGGGGCAACTGCAGAAACTTGCGGAGATTGTGGAGGGTGCTGGGCGGGGCGTTTTAATAGAGGATGTTTTGGACGGATACCGGATTCGGTATCAGCAGGATATTTATCAGGTGTTTGCGGATGCGGAGGCGACGCGATGGGGTGTGCTGAGCATGGCCCGAAAGCAGGGCATGGAGATGGGGGTAAAGCAATGGTGGCAGGCCGCGGCGCTTGGGCGGCTTGATGATAACTTGCTTGAGATTGACACGGCGGTTGACGGGGCGAAAATGGCGTCGCGGCTGCGACCGATGGAGCGGAGTGGGGACGGGAACGGGCAGGTATCGCGGCGTGGGCTGTTTGCGCTGCGCGAGATGAATCCTTCATCTGTTGTGCGGGCGGTGATCGCACGGGATGACAAGGTGATGCTGATGCGCGATGGGCTGCGGGTGTTGATTGCGATTGAGCGGCACAAGCGTGCGCGTGGGGAGTATCCGGTGCGGCTGGAGAGCTTGGTGCCGGGGTGGCTGGCGGTGTTGCCGCTGGATCCGTGGTCAGGCGAGCCGTTTGTTTACCGGCGACTGATTGAGGCGGTCGCCGATGGGCGTGGGTTTGTTTTGTACTCGATCGGGGCGAACAAGGTGGATGATGGCGGGGTAGATCGAGGGTGGTCGGCGATTGATGGTCGATGGAACTATGACCTGCCGCGGAAAGCGGAGGGGGACTTTGTGTTTGGCGAAGCGCCGACGGACGATGGGGCGAAGCGAGGAAGGTGAGGGCTTGCTACGGAGTACGATGAATCATGCGGGTACCCAGGACGAAAATCTATCGTGCGTTTGAGGAGTTGGATCGCTTCGGTGATGCGGAGTGCACGCGGTTTCTGGCATCGGCGTTGCGGCCGTGGTGGCAGCGTGCGCTGCGGGAATTGGGGTGCGCTGTTTTGGGGGCGATGGTGTTTGTTGTGTCGTTCGCCGTGATGGTCTGGAGCGTGAAGATTTCGGGGCGCGGCTTTTGGGGTTCGGCTGCGTTTGTGGCGATAGCGGGGGTGCCGGCGACTTTGGCGGTGTTTAGCGCGGCGATTGCTCGTGATGTTGTGCTGCGCAGGAGGCTGCGGCAGATCATAAACACGAGGGGATCATGCTTTGCGTGCGGCTACAGCTTGCTTGGACTGCCGGTGTCGGACTTGAGCACGGTGGCTTGTCCGGAGTGCGGGACGGTGACAGAGGTTGACCCGGCGATGGGTGAGTTGGCGGGCGGTGCGGCGGGTGGATTGGCGGGTGGGCGAAGGGTTGTAGCGGTGACGGGAGTGGCGGCGAGGAAGTTTTGGAGTGCGGAACGGCTGCGTAAAATTTTGAAATACTGCAGGAGGGGCGGGATAGCGGTAGTGCTGTTGGCGGCGGTGGTGGTGCTCTGGGGCATCTGGCGGTTTGAGGCTGCCAACCGTGATGCGAAGAAGGCGATTTCTATGTTGGATCCTATAGGCGGGATGGAGCGCCACATCGCCGGATTGCAGGCGGGGCGAGGTGAGCGGAGCGTGCCCAACTTGTATGACGTGATTAAAAGTATGGCGAGGGAATTGGATGCACAGGAGGCGCAATTTGCAACGGAGTTTGCCCAGCGGGCGAGAGCGATCGGATCGAACCAGCCGGTCTATGTTGATTTTACGGTTCTCGGGCGGAGGATCGCGGAGAGGGTCGATGGCGATGTGAACGGAGCCATGCAGCAGCAGAGACGGGAGTTTGATTTGATGCTGGCTCAGGAAGCGATGCGGCGATTAAGCGGCACGGATTTCTTTGCGCGAGTGGATGCGCTCGCTGCGATGGAGCGGTACGAGCCGAAGCCGTCGGGCAAGATCGGGTTCGCGGAGCTTGCCGCGCTGTATAACGAATGCTGGAAGGTTCGGAAGATCACGAACTTTTGCCAAGGGCGGATGGCTATGGCGATGGCATCTGGCGACTCGGAAGCGGCAATTCGGGCTTTTGAGACTGGTCTGGTTGTTGCAAGGATGTCTAGGCGGGGAATGACCGGGCAAGTGGTGTTTCTTGAACTTGCGATGCTGAATGCGGTGATACCGCTGCTGCCGCGGTTGGATGAGGACGGCCTGCGGCGGATTGGGGCGATTGTGCGGCCAGCGGAGGGAGTCGCGCCGCTGAGCGCGATGGTTGAGACGGAGCGGTTGGTGGCTGAGCAGCAGCTTTACGATGTGTTTCGGCAGGCGGATTTAACGTGTTGGGGTGCCGCGGGGGTTGCACCGCTGATGGGGTATCCGCTGACAGTGGGGACGTGGTGGAGCATGCCCGGGCTGGGTGGGCTTGATGAGAACATCGAGGAACTGAAACAGGCGGCCGCTGGAGTGATTGCGGGTGCGGCGGTGCTGCCGGTGAATCGGGCGGGCTTGGAGAGCCAACTGCCGGAGCGATCTCGATTTATTGTGCTGCATTGGTACCCGCTTTGGCGGAGTTGCAAGCTTGTGCTTGCGACAAACGACTGGCTGATGCTGATGCGGGATGGGGTAGCGGCGATGGTGGCGATTGAGCGGTACTTGAGGGTGGATGGAGAGTATCCGGAGAGTTTGGAGCGGCTGGTGCCGGTGTTTTTGGAGACGGCGCCGGTTGACCCGTGGTCGGGGAGGGCGTTGGTGTACAGGCGGCTTGCACAGCGGGATGTGCTGGGGTTTGGATTTACTCTGTATTCGATCGGGAGCAATGGCACGGATGAGGGCGGTGTGCACAACGGGCCGCGGGCGTTTTTGGGAATGCTGCCTGCGGGGATACGAATGACGCCACAGGGTGATTTTGTGCTGACTGAGAACCCGCTAGGGGAGGACTTGGAGTGGACGTGGTGAGGAGCGGTGGGACTGGCGGCTTAGGAACGCGCGGGGATTTCCTAGGCGATCGGGCATTTGCCCCGCAAGTGGGGTGTTGTGGGTTGTGGGCTCATGTTGCGATGTTCCGCGGTCGATAAGTCGAACGCCGGTCGTTTTCCGGTGCGTCCGTCGGGTGCTCGGCAGATCTGCCGTGTCCGCTGGGCGATCTTCCCTATCGACAGCGAGCGGCCGCACCGGGTGTAGCAGATTGCTGACGGCAGGGCACCAAAGGTACAGCAGGTACAAAGGTACAGAAGGTACAAGGAACACGGATGTCCAACTCAAAGAAAACAAGTTTTACCGGCAACACCAACCGCGGTCACTCTGGCAGCGCGAATTCTGTTCGTGCCAATTCGCGTACGACAACCGGTACGTCCGGTCGCGGAAACGTTTCAGCCGCCAAGGGTTCGAACACAACTGCCGATGGCAAAAACGCTGAGAACTTCACCGGCCGGAATGCAAACGGCCGGAACGCCAAGAGCAGCAGCAAAGCGACAACACGAATGACCGGCATGGGCGGCGCGAACAAAAATGGTGGGGCAAAGGCGGGTTGGAACAATCCCTTCAACAACAACGCGTTCACCGGATATTGGAACACGCCGGGTACGTACGCGTTCTCACCTGCGACCTTTAATGTCGCTGGTAATGCGACTAGCAGCGGTACTGGAGCCAAGGCTGGCACTCGAAACACCGCCGGTGGGAACAAGTCAAACGTGATCGCTAACGGTGGTCGTTCGACGGTGAAGATCAAGAACAAAACCACGCGGGCCACCAGCAACACGACGAAGCCCTCAGGCAAGACCAGTGACCGCGGCAATGCGGGCTACATGAAACTGGCTCGGGCTGCGGTGAATTTTAAGCCGGCTGGATTCTCGAATACCTCGAATACTCCCGCAGCGACATCGACCCGTGCGAACCGTACCAACGGGACGAACACCGCGGCGAGCGGCACAAGCAGCACAACAAAGAATCGCACCGTTAAGTCGACGCAGACCACGACGCGGCCGGCGACGCGACCGGCGACGCGACTTACGACGAACGGCAACACGAACAGCACGACCAAGACGACTGTGGGCAGCCGAACGAAGACCACCGTTGGGACCAACGCTTCGAAGGCGGGTGGTTTCAAGGCCGGCAACTTTAAGACCGGCAGTTTCAAGGTAACGGCGGCCAAGTCTCGCACCGGCGCCCGGACCACCACCACTCGCGCATCGGTCACGACTCGTACCGGCACCCGCAAGGCTGCCTGAATAAAGGTGCGGTGGTTGCGATGCGGCGATGTCCTTCACCCAAATCCATCAACGTACGGCCAAGGAAGGCCGTCGGTGGAGTTCGAATTTGCTCACGCCCCCGCATGGATCTCGCGGGGGCGTGATGCGTTTGTAACAGCGGGTATCGCCAAGCGACGGAAGGCCAGTACCGAGGGGGGCTAGTATTCACTGTGTTCGGAGTTTACCCGATGCTGGAGCTGCTTATGAAACATTTGATCGCACTTATGACCGTTGCGGTATTCGGGTTTATGAGCAGCCCAACCGTTGCGGCCGCGCAGCCAGAGACAACGCCCGGCAACCCCAAGATCTCGGCGAAAGAGCGGCGGAAGATCCTCGATAAGGCGGACCAACCTGCCGCGCCGGCGAAGTCGGTTTTGAAAGTGGGCGACCCGGCGCCAGCGATTGTGTTGGCCAAGACTGTGAAGGGGCAACCGATCGACGGCTTTGATCGCGACCATGTTTTTGTTGTTGAGTTCTGGGCAACTTGGTGCGGACCGTGCAGGGAAACCATCCCGCATTTAACCTCGCTGGCGAGTAAGTTTGCGGGCAAAGCCAAGTTTCTGGGAGTGAGCGTCTCTGAGGCCGATCAGGCGGCGGTGGAGCCGTTTGTGACGAAGATGGGGGACAAGATGAAGTACACGGTTGCGATGGATAAGGTTCCTGCCAGCGGCAAGTCTGCTGAGGGCGTGATGAACCAGACTTGGATGAAGGCCGCGGGTCGCACGGGTATTCCTTCGGCGTTCGTAGTTGATTCGCAGGGAAAGATCGCTTGGATTGGTCACCCCGCAAGCCCCGAGATGGAGGCCAAAATATTGGAGTTGACTGGCGCGTTGGCGGGTACCGGTTCAAAGGGGACGGGCGGCGGAGCACCAGCGGATGCAAGCAAACCTGCGGAACAGAAACCAGTTGGCGCTAGCCCGGCGAAGGAGAGTGCCTCGAAACCGCAGAGCGTTGCTGCGAAGCTCCAGGTGGGGGATCGTGCGCCGGCAATCTCAGTCGGCAAGACTATCAAGGGCGATGAGATCACGACCTTTGACCGCAAGCATGTATATGTGGTTGAATTCTGGGCGACATGGTGTGGGCCATGCAGGGAGTCAATCCCGCATTTGACCGAGCTGGCCAAGAAGTTCTCCGGTGAGGCGAAGTTCCTCGGGGTGAGCGTTGCCGAGCGAGACCCGGCCGCAGTCGAGCCGTTTGTTGCGAAGATGGGCGACAAGATGAAGTACACCGTCGCGACCGACAAGGTGCCCGTTGGAGGAAAAGCTTCGGATGGTTTCATGATCAAGGCGTGGCTGCAAGCCGCAGGGCTTGATGGAATTCCGTCTGCGTTTGTGGTCGATGCGGATGGAAAGATTGCCTGGATTGGCAGCCCTTCAAGCCCGGAAATGGAAACGAAAATCGCGGAACTCACCAGCAAGCTCAAGGCTCAAAAATGAGCGATAAGCACTGCAGATGATTGCAGCCGAATATGTGGATGCGGTGAGCGCTTCTACCACAGTGTCTGGAAGACTTCCGCATGGTCTACCTTGGCGGCCAGAGCGCCTCGATACGCACTCAGGCCACTGGCCGCCCGGTCATACTTAAATTCGATAAGTTGGGATCGGTATTGTCTGATCGCCTCGAGTTTCTGAGGCATCACTGACGTTATGTCTTCAACGTGATCAAATCGTGACAGCGGGGACCATACTTCGTAGGCCATGCGGGTTGGATGAAGCCCGGGGGTGAGCATGAGCCCGGCATCGAGCAGAGGGACGCTGGCGGCGTGGTCGGGGTGTTCATCATCAACGTGGGGAATGTAAATCAGCTCGGGTTGAACGTCCAACAGAACGTTTGCCAACCTCGGTGCGGCTTGATTTGCTGATTCGCTTACCCCCCAAATCAGGGAGGCGAAAGAACTCAGTTCGGGAGATGTGCAGAAGCTCTGCCGCGGCGAGGGCCTCGGCTTCGCGAATGGACCACGCATCTTTGCACGGGAGGTGTTTGAGGCCGAGTTCGCCGGAGGTGAGAAAAACCACGCAGACGGAGTCACCACGGAGGTGGTGAAGCACGAGCGTGCCGCCGAGGCCGATCGATTCATCGTCGGGGTGCGGAGCTATGACCAATACTTTCAAGCGCGGGCTCCGGTGATCTGTAAGGTACGCCGGTGTGATTCAGCCGCGGACGCTGTGGGGAGGCGAAATGTTGATGAGACAAGGGATATGACAGTGATGACTGGCATGAGTTCTACAGGGAGGGGTGGGGCGTAACGAGCTATGCCCCGGCTCGACAATGTTCACCACAGGGATTGATTGGAGGCAAGCACAGATGGATGATGGGAACGAGGTGGGCGGGGTGCGGAAGACGATGGGGTAACGAGACGGCCCACAGCACGATGAAGCGGACAACCGGCCCGAGCGTCGCAGGTCGTAGCGACGTGACGATGCTCGCCGATGCGGCTGGCTAGGTGTTGGGCTTCGCCGTGCGGGTCTGAGTTTGGTTGCCGACGGAGGCATTTCAACAGGGCAGTTCGTATTACACTATAAATATGCGATATCATCCCGACTGAAATTACGTCAAGAGTGCCGCGGCTTTGCCGCCACGGTTGGGAATCGATGCGAATCAATTGCCGGCACTGGCGTTCTTGAGTGCTCGAATAGGCGTGTCATCAACATGAATGATTCCTGCCGCAGGATAGTCTAGATCGAGGGTGGTACACAGTGTTGAGGCGACAAGAAGGCCCACGGCTGTGATGAGACCAAATTGTCGTCGTCCGGTGATACCGCTGCCGTAGCCAACCGTCGCCATCGCCAGCATCGCCGATCCGATCAGCAAGATGACTACCGGTGCGGGCAAGTGCCTGCGACTGGCGGCTCGCTGGGTTGTATACAAGTCCAGCACCTCGTTTGTCGGTGGAAGGACGGCCATGATTGTGAGAGGCTTTGCCTCAACGCCTTCCTTTGCGTTGTTCCAGATTGAATCTTGCAGTGACTCGGCTTTCGTTAAAAGAGTCAGCCGCTCGGCGGGCGTTGTGGCATCAAGCCTTGCGATGCGCACGTCAATGTACTCTGAAAGGATTCGGAGAAGGTTGCCGCGGTGCGGTTCATCGAGCAGTTGGGCCCGAAGACGGAGGGTGCCTAGTGCGTTGGCCTCGGCAACGACGAGGTGCTGTCGCTCGGCGTAGCGGCTCGAAGCGCCGGCGAAGCTGAATCCAAGCAGCAGTCCAAGCAGTCCGAGTACCGCGCCCTGGATGGCGCCGATTTGGCCACTGGGTAGCTCGCCGCGGCCCCGGCGCACGGCACCGATCTGTGCAGCGATGCCGAAGCGAAAACCGCATTCGATTGCGATTGCCAGCAGGATGATGATGCAAACCGCCACAATGATTTCGACCAACAGCATGTTCATGGATCGTCGTGCTTTCGTTGTTTCTTTGCGAACTTCGCGGCGGCGGCGGTGGTTGGAGGATTTTGGGGTAGAAGTGCGATCCATGAAAATAGACTGGGGAGGTCGCTGCATCCAGCACTCACGGGTCCATCGGCGGTAAGTTTTTTCGGGCCACAGGGCTGCTACGATTTTCTCTTTCGTTTCGCCCTTTTGCCCAAGGATCAGTATGTTTGTTCGATCCAATTCGTCGATGTTCGCTCTCGCCGGTGGCCTTATGCTCTCCGCTTGGTCGCCTGCATCCGCCGCGCCGATAAAAGTCGAACTCCGCGGCGAGCCGGGCAGCTACGAACTGCTCCGAGAGGGCAAGCCCTACTTCATTAAAGGTGCCGGCGGCACCGGCCCGCAGAGTCTGCTGGCGGAGGTGGGGGGTAACTCGGGCCGCACGTGGGGCACAGAGGATCTTGGAGCCAGACTTGATGAGGCCCACAGGCTGGGGCTGACGCTGGCAGTGGGGTTCTGGCTCGGGCATCCGCGGCACGGGTTTGATTATCGCAAGGTCGATTCCGTTGCCGAGCAGGCCGAGAAGTTCAAGGCCGCCGTGCTGAAGTACAAGGACCATCCGGCTGTGCTGATGTGGGGCATCGGCAACGAGATGGAAGGCGAGGGCGAGGATGCGGCGATTTGGTCGCACATCAACAATCTGGCGGCAATGGCTAAAAAGTTGGACCCGAATCACCCAACGATGACGGTGATTGCCGAGATGGGTAAGAACGGTATCAAAATCAAAAATATCCATCGATTATGTCCGGATGTCGACATCATCGGAGTCAACACATACGGCACCGGTGACACGGTCGGCGAGCGGTATAAAAAAGCGGGCGGTACCAAACCGTTTATCGTGACGGAGTTTGGCCCCACCGGCACGTGGGAAATCGGTCGCAACGACTTTGGCGCGCCGACCGAAAAAACCAGCAGCGAAAAGGGTGCAACATACAAGGCCACCTACCTCAAGACAATCGAGGCGTTCCGCGGCCAGTGCCTCGGCTCGTACGCCTTCGTGTGGGGCAACAAGGTTGAGGCAACCACAACCTGGTTTGGCATGCTCCTGCCGGATCACACGCGGCTAGGCCCAGTTGATGCCCTAAGCGAACTGTGGACCGGCAAACCCCTAGCCAACCGCTGCCCGATCATCGAGCCGATCACACCGGTCACTGCGGATCGTGGCAAGCCCGGTGATGCTTTGCAGTTCTTGCTGAAAACCTCCGACCCGGAGGGCGATGCCCTGACAGTGCAGTGGATGCTGCAGCGCGAGATTGCGCAATACGAAACCGGCGGTGACCACACCGATGCGCCGCCGAAGTTTGATGATGCCATCAGCAGTGCCACGGCTGAGGGGTGCGAGGTAAAGCTCCCGGAAAAGCCTGGGATTTATCGCCTGTACGCCTATGTGCGCGATGGCAAGGGTGGAGGCGCTACCGCCTCGCTGCCGCTGCTGAGCGGGGAGAAGCCGACGAAGAAGAAGTAAGCATCGAATCTCGAGTGACCTAAACCAGGTTCGAAATTGCAGCGGGGGTTCGACTGAGGCTATCAATTCCCCGCGGACCGCTCAGCTCAGCGTCTTCATCGCCTCAATGACCCACGGTGGGGTAGTCTCGACCAGTTGCCGCGCCAGCTTGCCGCGGGAGAGGTAGTAGAGTGCAAGAAGTCCTGGCTCAATGATTCCCAGGGCCGCGATCAGACCGTAGACGGCAAAGGAGATTGTGCTCGACAGCTCCGCGATCGAATCACCGAACTGTGATTGAGCCATCAGTTGCTGGATCTCGGCGGTTTCGGCGCTCGGCGTTGCGTGCGTGCTGCTCCACATAGACCATCCGGCATACAGCACGATCACCGTGCCGAAGCCCAGTTGGTTCAATGCCAGTCGCGCCGCACCGCGGGGATCAAATCGTGAGAGTTGCTTGCCGCCGCGAATCTCGTTCCACGCCAAAAAGCAAATCGCAACGCCCATTACCAGTGCGACATAGTCACCGAAGATGGCGAATACGAGCGTGACCGCCCCGCAGATGCCCAGGATACATCCGTGTGCGTTGGCCACCGAGACCGCCCTGCGGATTTTCAGCGACCGTTTCTGGCCTTCGGCTAGGGCCCGCAGATGCTCGGGCCCGAGCGGTGCGTGATGGGGTGCCGGATGCCCGTGGCCCGGTGTGCGTGGCGGCTGCGGCGTGTTTTGAGGGTCGCTAGTGATAGCTCGGCTTCCTCAGCATACGGCCCCTTCGCTCGGCAGGTCGGTTCCCGGCGGTCTGCACCCGGTGTCCACCGTCGGTGCACCTCGGTTCAACCGGGTTTGAACTGCTCTAAATCTTCAGTCGAGAGTTGATCGGCGTTGGCAATGGCTGGGGTTAGTAAAGTTTCCCTAAACACGGACGAGTGCCTGCGGATTCAGCGGTTCCGGCTGGGGTGCCACCGTGAGATTGCTATGCTCAAGCAGGTGGGTGCCGACCCCCTGAGTGGAGTAAAGAGATGAATGAGAGGCTTGAAAAGGCCTCTTTTTCTTTGCGCTCCGCACGGTACCGAAAGTTTGCAGATTCCAGACGTGATGACCCGGCAACCCAATATCCGTGACGCCGACCACCGCGGATCTCAGAATATGGATTCCCGCTGCTGGAATTACCGGATGATCTGGAAACCCGACTCACCCTGCGTCAGTGGCAGGTGCGATATGTCCACGGAGGTAATCTGGGCCGAGCGGGAATCCCGAATTCGCTCAATCAGCGTGTCCAAGGCTGCCGCGGGCCCTTGAGCCTCAAGTTTGACCCGGCCGTCAGGGTCATTGCACACCCATCCAGTCACCGGTAGCCGCTCCGCCAGCTCCCGCACGGTTGCCCGGAAACCCACGCCCTGCACTCGACCGGAAAAACCGGCGGTAATGCGGCGAAGCTCAGTCTGGCCAGCAGTGGGGGGCATCGGAGGGGGCAATCGCCAGTTGACACAACGCACGCGGCTTGAGGCCGGGAGCAAATACTTGACGAAATGCTAGACGCCCGCATGTGCCCGCGGCTTGTTCCTGGTGTCTTGCGACTACTCTTACTCATGCCCGTTGCAGCCCCCGTTTCAGGTGTTTCCAAGCCCAGGTCCAAGCCCCCCGCCCGGGCCATTGTCATTCGCACAGCAGGCACCAACTGTGATGCCGAGATGTGCGAGGCCTTCACGCTCGCCGGGGCCTCCGTGGAGCTGATTCACCTCGACAAACTGATCGCCCAGCCCGACTTGCTGGATTCCGCCAGCCTGCTCGGTTTCCCGGGCGGATTCTCGTATGGCGACGACATCGCCTCTGGACGGATTCTGGCTGTTCGTCTGAAGCAGCACCTGTGGCCCAAGCTGCGGGCCGCCGCACAGCGTGGCTGCATGATGATCGCCGCGTGCAACGGTTTCCAGGTCATCGTGCAGGCCGGGCTGCTGCCGGGCCTAGCAGATGCCGGCCCTGATGCCGCGGTGCCCCCGCAAGAGGTTTCCCTGCAGCACAACATCGGCGGCAGGTTCATTGATACCTGGCTTCCCATGAACTACGACGCTTCGAGCGTGTGCATCTGGACCAAGGGCATCGCCGAGGCTTATGCCGCAGCGCACCGGCCCGATGTGCTGACCCTGCCAATCGCCCACGGCGAGGGGCGATTTGTAACCGCGAATCCTTCAGTGCTGGAGCGGTTGAAAGCAAACAAGCAGGTGGCGGTACGCTACGGGCAGAACATCAACGGTTCGGAAGACTCGATCGCAGGAATCTGTGATCCATCGGGCCGGATCTTCGGCCTTATGCCTCACCCCGAGCGATATCTGCACTGGACGCGGCACCCGTACTGGACCCGCCTAAGCCCTGAGCTTCGCCAGTCGGAAACGCCCGGGCTCATGATGTTCCGCAGTGCGGTAGCCGCGGCGGTGGTCTGACCAGCGACGCGAGAAGCACGAACGAGTTTTACGGCTTGGCGAGGCCCAGTTCGCGTGAGCGTGCGGTGCCCGCAGCGATCGCCCGTACCAGGAGATCGGCCAATCCCGCGGCATCAAGCACCGCGATTGCCGCGGCGGTTGTGCCTCCTTTGCTGGTGACCTCGCTCCGTAGCTGGGCCGGGCTTGCATCGGTTCGGCCTGCAAGTAAAGCCGCTGATCCGGCAAGCGTCTGCCGCACAATGGCATCGGCCTGCTCGGGCGAGATTCCCTGTGCAATCGCCGAGCGCAGCATGGCCTCCGCCAGATAGAACACATATGCCGGGCCGGAGCCGGCGATGGCGGTGAACGCATCCAGCAGCGACTCAGCCAATGGCACCACGGTGCCCACGGCGCCCAGCAGGCGGGTTGCCGCTGCCACATCCGCCTCGCTCGCTCCATGGGGCTTGCACACGGCTGTTACGCCAAGTCCCAGCTGAGCCGGGAGGTTTGGCATCGTGCGCACAATCAAGGGCATGCCGCTCTGCTCAGTCGCCACAGCCGCGGTGATGCCCGCCATGATTGAGACACCGAGCCGAGGCTGGTTCTCGGAAGCAAGGGCCGAGGTCACCTGCCGGTAAGTCGCCGCCGCGGTTGGAAAGATTTGGGGCTTTACGGCCCATAGGACGACGGTGCCGGTGCGAAGCCCGTTTGAGGCGGCCAAGATGGTCTCCGCCGTGGCAATACCCTCCCGCCCGAAGGCAGCCCGCTTGGTGGGGTCCGGGTCAATGATGCACACGCTCGCCGCGGCGAGCACGCCAGCCTTTATCCCGCCTCGAACGATCGCCCCACCCATGTTGCCACCACCGATGACCAGAAGTTCATAGCCCGGCAGTTCATAGCCCGTTTGAGTTGCCATGGGCGAGCGTACGGTCAGAAAGGGGCGTGATGTGAGAGCCTCAAAAACACAAGCGGCCCGACGGAGATTCCGGCGGGCCGCTCGAGATTGTTAGCGTTGGTCGGAAATGGGCTTGATTCAGCCACCGAGGACGTGAATCTCAACGCGGCGGCTGGCCGCCTTGGTGGACTTGGCGTTGGCCGAGCCGCGGCCCACAGCCGTCATGCGTGAGGCCGAGACACCCTTGCTGGCCAGGTACTTCTCAACGGCCACAGCACGGGCCTTGGAGAGGGCCTCGTTGGAGCCGAAGCTGGACTTCTTAACCGGGTCGCTGTCGGTGTAACCCTCAACGCGGAGCTGGTTCTTGGGGTACTTGCTCTTGAGGGTGGCAGCGACGGTGTTCAATTCCTTCTTGCCAGCTGCGGAGAGGACAGCCTGGCCGGGGGCGAAGGCGACGTCACCGGCGACTTCGATGACCACATCACGAGCAGTCGCCTTCTTGGCGGGCGGGGTTTTGCCGCCACCACCACCACCACCGCCGTTGCCGGAATCCACCATCGGCTGCTGCATGGTCGCCTTGGTGCGCTGCAGTTCTTCGTTTTGGGCCCGTAGCTCATTTTTCTGGGCTTCGCTCTGATCAAGCAACTGCTTGTTCTGATCACGCTCGGTCTGAGTCTGCGCGATTTGGGATTTGAGTGCCTCGTTCTCAGTCTTGACGTCGTTGTTGCAGCCGCCGAGGCCTATGGCGGCCAGGGCAACGCTGGTCATGAGGGCGAGTTTGATGGACTTTGACGCGTTTACCAGGCAGAACATGTGAACCTCCGTGCTCAACATTCAGCGGACGTGACCGGAAACAATCTGCGAACACTCGCAGGAGCCGGGATGCTGTTGTCTAGGACGTGCGCAATAGTCATGCTGCACCCCCCCATTTGTCAAGCCAAAACGGTATTTATCACCCACAACATGTAGGATTATTTTGCGGAAGACCCAACATGTACCCCTCGCCTACCCCGGAGTTCTCCCCTCGCGGCGGTCTGAGGGTGTCGGATGCTGTGGACCGAATAGGGTGGTGACCGTCCGGCTCACTGTGTGGGTTTGTGTGTGTATCCCGCACCGACAGATGAATTGCCATCCCGGCATCCCTGCCCACCCCGCGTCCGCTGCCGCCCCGAGTCCGCTGCCGCCCCGAGTCCGCTGCCGCAAAGAGCAGGCCGCCAGCCGGTCGGGGCAGGTCAAATCGGTGGTATCGAAAGGAAGCTGATGCTGTCCACCAGCGGGTAACGGATGCGACCGCCGATTCCCCGCCGCGATTCCTGCTGCCGGGCGACAGCCTCAGCCAACCGTCGATCCGGCAGCGATCTCGCCGGATGGGGTCAGCAGCAGCACAGTGCGACTGATGTTTGACCCTGCTGCAGCGGCTTCCTTCGGTACGCTGCTGGCGGCCAAGAGCATCCCGCGAGATTCTTCGCCGCGGAGCTGGCGGGGCGCGAGGTTGGCCACGATGATGATGTCCTTGCCGACGAGGTCTTCGGGCTTGTACTGCTCGCGAATACCGGCACAGATCTGCCGGGGGATTCCGGAGCCGTCATCAAGTTGCAGTTTGAGCAGCTTGTCAGCCTTGGGGTGTGCCTCCGCGGCGAGCACTTTGGCCACACGCAGGTCGAGTTTCAGAAAATCGTCGATAGTGATCTGTGGCTTAAAACCGCCCGGTGCGGGCTCCGCCGCTGGTGCAGCGGCTGGTGCAGCGGCGGGTGCAGGAACAGCGGGCGAGGAAGTTTGGGCGGCGGCAGCGGTGGGGGGCAGGTCGGCCATGAGAACAACTCCAAAAAACAAAGGCTTGCAAATGGCAAACCGTCAAGAAAAAAGTGTATGACCATGGCGCACCACACGCAAGAGCCAATCCGGATTCTGGCGATTATCCGGCGGTGCGTGCTCCAACATCATCGCGTGAACAATCCGACTCCGCGAACCGCCAAGTGTGGCTTCTCACTCGGCGTTCGGGATGCCGCCCACAACCAGATCGCTGCGGTGCACCACCTCTTCGCGCAGGCAGTACCCAAGCACCGCAGCGATCTGGTTCGTCTTTTTGCCGGCCAGCTTTGCGACTTCGTCACTGGTGTACGCGCTCACGCCTCTGGCGATCGAAATGCCACTCGGGCCAATGATCTCGACAACATCATCACGGCCGAACTCTCCACGCACGCCCACCACGCCTGAAGGCAAGAGGGAGGCGCCCTTGCTGGTCATTGCCCTGCTCGCACCAGCATCAACAAGAATGGCGCCGCTGCTTCTCGCCGCGCCGCCCAGCCAGCGTTTTCTCGCGTTCGCGCCGCGACGGCTTGGCAGGAACAGTGTGCCGATGTTCTCGCCGGCAATCACCCGACCGATCACGTTTGGCACGCGACCTCCCGCGACTACGGTGGTGATACCCCATTTCGCAGCCGCACTGGCCGCACTGAGTTTGGTGGCCATGCCCCCGGTACCCGTGGTTGTCTTTTCTGCGGTCACGTGCCGCGCCGCTGAGTCATCGGTGGCATCAACTTGGGGAATGACCCGGTTGGCATCGCCCCCTTCGTAAAGTCCGTGGGCTGTGGACAGGATCAGCAGCAGTTCCGCCGCGACCAGATCGGCGGTCAGTGCACTGAGTCGATCGTTGTCGCCGAGTTTGATCTCGTCATAGCTGGTTGTGTCATTCTCATTGACAATCGGAAGTATGTTGCGAGAGAGCAACTCACCCAAAGTGCGACGGGTGTTGAGATACCTGCCTCGGGTTGCCAAGTCGTCACTTGTGTAGAGGGTCTGGGCAACGGTGATGCCGTGGGGTGCGAATGCTGCCTCCCAGGCCGCCATGAGACGGGGCTGACCGATTGCCGCCGCACACTGCTTGTGGACAATGGCCGCTGGCGGATGACTAAAACCCAAGAGCCGATAACCCGAGGCGACTGCGCCGGAAGTGACCAGAGTCACTTTGCATCCAGCACCCCGAAGCGTGGCGATCTGGATTGCCAGATCGGCAAGGTTTGAATGATCGAGGGCGCCGTCCGGCGCAAGAACTGCCGAACCGATCTTCACGACGATGCGACGGACAGCCGCAAGTGAATTTCGACCAGTTAACTTTGCGTCTCTTGATGACATGTGGCGATTGTTGCGCCCCCAAGTGATGGCGTCCCGGTGTTGCTGGTGGCACCAATCGAGATCGCAGTATCTTTTCCAGAAAATTGTCTTAACAAAAAGGCTCAAATACGGCAAGCACCTCAAACCGAAGCGCTCCGGCACATCCATAAACGCAGCAGAACAACACTGGGGTGTTTCTCGGCGAGTGTGAGGATTGCGACAGAATTGCGTAAAAGGTCTGAATATCTGGCCGGGTTGGTTCGATTACGAAATTTGATTTGGTTATCAGAGTGCCCGCGATGCCGCCAACACCAGAAGACCTCACAGTTCGTCAGCACACTCGCTATGCCTGCAGCTTCCCCGCACAGGTAGCAATCGCAGCTGCTTGCGCTGACAAGGTGAGGCTCTCCCGTGCCGTCAGCAGCAGCGCAACCGGACTGACCGCGACGGTCATCGATGTCTCGCACGCCGGAGTTGGCCTGTCCAGTAAAGTGTTCCTCCCTATCGGCTGCTCGCTGAACATCACAATCAACCCCGCTGATAACGGGCCGCCGGTTGTAGTCGTCGCGACCATTGCGCGTGCGATCATGATGGATCGGACGCCAACATACCAGATCGGCACGCTTTTAGACAGCGTTGATGAGGGGGACGTCAATCGTCTGATCGCCGCAAGCCTGCTGGCTGCTGAGGCCGGATTCACAGGAGGCAGCGATGCTCATTCTTGATGAATTCGCAGTGAACCTACTGCTGGAGGACGGCCGTCTCACGGCCGACCAGGTTGCCGAGGCGACAAGGCAGGCGGCCGCAACCCGTACGACGGTCACTGCTGCATTGGTCAAGACCAAGGTGCTGACGGCAAAGGACTTCGCACTTGCCCGGGCCGTTGTAAGCGAAGTGCCGTATGTCGATCTCGATCACTACGAGGTCGATGTGCAGGTTGGCTCCCTGCTGCAGCGGTCACTTGCAGAGAAGATCCTCGCACTGCCGCTGTTTCTGCTCGGCAAAACCGCGACCGTGGCGATGGCCGACCCGCTCGATCTCAGTGCGGTGGACCGGCTTCGAGCCGCCCTGCGTGTTGATGTGCTGCCGGTCTTGGCTGAAGCCGAGCAGCTTCGCTTGCTGATCGATCGGACCTACTCACTTATGGGGAGCAGGCCGATCAGCTCTTCTGCTGAGGTGGTCGTTGAGACCGGGACCAAGGCGACGGAGTTGGATCCGATCATCGCCGCGGTGAACTCGATTATCACCCGCGCCGTCGAGGAGGGAGCCTCGGATGTGCACCTGAGCCCTGATGAAACAGAGTTATGCCTGCGGTATCGAATCGACGGCATCTTGGTCGTCCGTCAGGGGCCGCCGCTGTCAAACCATCCAGCTCTTGTTCAGCGTTTGAAGGTGATGTCCAATCTCGACCTGACCCAGTCGCGCAGGCCGCAAGACGGTAAATTTCGCTTTCCGATCACGGGACATCCCGTTGATGTTCGCGTCTCGATCATCCCAACGGTATATGGCGAGAATGTCGTCTTGCGGTTGCTCAGCGGCAGCACTGGACTACGCGGCATCGAGCACCTTGGCTTGGCGCCCGAGGTGTGCACCGAGTTTACTGCATTGGTCCAGCGTGCCCATGGCATGCTGCTGGCCACAGGCCCGACGGGATCCGGCAAAACGACCACGCTCTACACGGCGCTGCGGGAGCTAAACACCCCCGGCCGTCATTGCGTCACGATTGAAGACCCAGTCGAGATTCGCCTTCCGCTGGTGCGGCACGTGCAGGTCAACACCGAGATCGGGCTGACCTTCGCCTCCTCCCTGCGGGCCATTCTTCGTCAGGACCCGGATGTAATTCTCGTCGGCGAGATTCGCGATGAGGAAACCGCTCGCATCGCGGTGCAGTCCGCGCTCACTGGGCACATGGTCCTTTCTACCCTGCACACAAACGATGCCCCGGGTGCGATTGCCCGTCTCATGGACTTCCAGTGTCCGGCCTTCGCACTTAACGCGGCGCTGTCCGGCGTGCTGGGCCAGCGGCTTGTGCGGCGAGTATGCGGTTCTTGCGCAGCGGCCTGTTCACCCGAAGAATCCTTGCTTCACCGTTTCTGCCCACGGGATTCTGCTGGGCAGTTTCGGGCTGGCAAGGGTTGTCCGCAATGTTCGGGCTCGGGCTATCGCGGGCGAGTTGGTGTGTATGAACTGATGAGCATGACCGGTACGATCCGCCAGGCGATCGAAAAGCACGCCTCAGCTGCGATGCTCCGCAAGCTGGCTGTACGTGGCGGCATGAAGCCGATGTGGGCGGACGGCGCGGACAAGGCCAGGCTCGGCCTGACCACACTCGATGAGATCGCCCGCATCACCTCGGGGATGGATGAGCAGGATGTCGAGTCGGATGATACTGGAAAACTTCTAAATGATCAGGCCCCATCCGACGGATCTCCCTCCGCCGGCGGATCAGCGAAGAAGGTGGCGGCATGAGTATCACCAGTTTCCATTACCGCGCGCTCGATAAGGCCGGGCACAAGCAGTCTGGGGTGACGGCCGCGACCTCGGAGACCGAAGCATACCGCAAACTCACGGCGATGGGCCTTGTGCCCGTCAGGCTCAAGCCTGTAATGCCGCCGCTGCTGAGCTCTCGCGTGAGCGGAAAGCAACTTGCGGAGTTTGCCTTCCAGTTCTCAGTGTTAGTCTCAGCGCGAATTCCCCTTGCCGATGGCCTTCGGTCAATCGCCGAGCAGGAAGGCCCGGGCCGCTTCCGTACCGTCATCGACATGCTGGCAACTCGAATCGAGGCGGGCGAGAGCATCGGCTCAGCCATGTCGGAACATCGAGAGATCTTCGGCGAAACATTTATCGCCACGATCAAGGCCGCCGAGCAAAGCGGCAACCTGACCAAGGCCCTCGACTACCTCGCAGAAATGCTTGACCGGCAGGAAGAGCTCCGGCAGCAGATGAAATCCGCGATGACGTACCCCGCGATCATCGTTTTGGTGCTGACACTCGCTGTTGGGTTCTTGGTCGGATTTGTGATTCCTCGTTTCGCAAAGATCTTCGCAAGCCGCAACGTTGAACTTCCGCTGCTCACAAAGGTCATGGTGCACACCGGCGTGTTCATGCAGACGTACTGGTGGGCACTGATTATCGGCGCGGTCGCGGCGTTCTTCCTGGCCCGTATAGCGCTGGCCCGTCCGGCTGTGCAGACGGCACTAGACCACATTTTCCACCGGGTGCCGATCATCCGCGATATTTTAATCTCTTCCGGTGTTTCACGCTTCGCCCGTGTTCTAGGACTCTGCCTCTCGTCCGGTATCAATTTGCTTGATGCGCTGGAGATGGCCGGCAAGTCGTCGGGACGTGCGATGCTTATTGCTGATATTGACGTTGTGTGCAAGCAGGTGCAATCCGGCGGGCGAATCGCCGCGGTGATGGAGCACTGCAAGTACCTCCCGCCGTTTGCCCGAAGAATGATCGCATCGGGAGATGAAGCGGCCGAGTTGCCGCGGATGTGCGCCGTGATCGCCAAACAGTTTGAGCGTGATTCATCGGTGCGATGCAAGAGACTGGCAACGATTATTGAGCCACTGCTTGTTGTAGTGGTTGCAGGGATCGTGCTGGTTGTAGCGCTCAGCGTTTTCCTTCCAATGTGGAATTCGATGGGCTTGATGGGTTCTTAATCCGATGATTAACCAGTTCGGGGCAAATCTGTTCTCCCCCGGCGCAACACAGGAGTTTTAGACATGAACGCTCAGACCAAGTCGTCACGCAGTGCATTCACCCTGATCGAACTGATCGCTGTCATCGTCGTGCTGGCAATCTTGTCAGCCGTGGCGATTCCTCGCTACTTCGACTACGCATCCAGCGCTAGGGCATCAACCGTTCGGGCGACTCTTGGCTCGGTTCGCACGGCCGTAGCCAATTTCTACGCCAACACGATCGTAAATAATGCCACGCCCGCGTTTCCAACCCTCGCGCAGCTAACTACCCCGGGTACCGTGATGAACGACCCGCTGCCCAACAACCCCTACAACAACTCACAGGCAACGGTGGCAGGCACGTGGACCACCGCAACAGCCGCAGCGCCGAGCCCAGCACAGACCGTTTCAGGTACTTCCGGCTGGGCGTATGACGCGACTGCCGGAAAATTCTGGACGAACTCCGCGACCACGGGCGTTGCTGAAAATACCTGGTAAAATCACTCCGTCGCTACCAAAGATGCGAGATTGATGCCAATGCCCTCCGACTGCTCCAGCGACGATTCTCTTGCCACGAGTGGAGTCCGAAGAGCGAATCGCTCCGGATTCACGCTCGTGGAGATGATCGCCACCACTTCGCTGATGGCAATTCTGGCTGCCTCGGCGATACCGGCTATGGGCCGGATCACCGCCCTGCAGCAGAGTGCTGTTGTTGCTCGTCTGGCCGAGGATCTACGGACCGTTCGAGTTCGCTCTGTGGCAACCGGGCTCCCGACGTTCATCCGATTCAATAGTGCCCCCAGCACTTCAGCCTGGTCGCTCATGCGGCTGCCGACTACGGCATCTCTCTACTCCGCAGCGGTGACGGTGACCGATCCCAGTACCGGTGCTCCCGCAGTCGGTCCTGATTCCGGGACCACAACCGTAACGCTCACAGTCCAGCAGGGAACCGCGATCGGCTTTGATGCCCGCGGCCGGCCAATCGCCACCGATGCCACGGTCCTTACCTCAGATGCCACGATTCAAATCGGCAGTGCCGCACTCATTCGCGTGACCGCTTCGACCGGTGCTATCACCGTCACGCGGCAGAACTGACTAGTCCGCGCTCTCCGTGCAAATATGCGATCCTTGCCCCCGCCAATCCGCACGCGTGATGAACCGCCGCAGCGGTTGGAGCCAAGTTGGGCATCTGCATGCGGCCGACACCGCCGGAAAGGTCTCACCCTGATCGAGGCGATCGCGATGATCACCATCATGGCGATCTCAGTTCCCACCATGATGTGGTCAATGGCGACCGCAAACGAAAACAGAATCGCACCGCTGATGGCCTCGCGAGCGAGGTTTCTTGCAGCGGAGCGGCTCGAGCAGCTGATCGCCGACCGTTTCGCACCGCTGCGCGGTTACAACTATCTGCTCACCGCGAACTACCCCGCCGAGACAGCTGTTTCCGGATTCGCGAGATTCGGCCGATCGGTGACCATCAATGAAACAGGCGCATCGTTGACGGGCGTTGGTGTTGGCTACAAAGCCGTGATCGTTACCGTGACGTGGACGACCCGAAAGGGTACACAAAGCACCGTGCTTTCGACAGTTCTGACAGATTTCTAGGCAAATTCAATGCGGCAATTTGGTTGTCAAAGTTCGCTACGACCCGGATTCAGCATCGTTGAGATGATCGGCGCGATGGTTATCGTTTCGCTCGCCGCAGTGACGGCCGTCGCAGTGGCGGCCCGCGCAACCGCAGACCTACGCGACGCTTCGGTTGTCTGGGCGCTGCATCAAGATGGCGCCGCAGCGCTCGATCGAATTTCTGTTGAGCTTCGGTCGATCACCAAAGATTTAGTGTCGCTCGGGCCAACCATCACTTCCATGACCAGCAGCCAGCTCACCTTGTCCAGTGGGCTCATCATCAGGTTTGTGGATGCCTCAGGCTCATTGCCTGGCCGCATCGAACTAGTCAGCACCACGGGGTCGGCTGCGGTGCTCCTGCCGGATGCCGCAAGCCTGAGCTTTGTGCCGCTCGATGTTTCGGGAGCAGTTCTTACCCTTCCGCAGCCAACATTGCTCAGCAACGCCGGAGTCCGGCAGATCCGCATCACCCTCTCATGTGCAAGGGCTGGCGTCACAGAGACCTTGCGGACCACCGTGTACCTTCGCTGCATGGCCGGAAGTTGATGTTCTCGGACCGTCGGATTTCACGGCGACTTGTCTGTTGATCAAAGCCCCTTCGCCAGCGAACCGATCTGGTACGTGTCCGAGCCTCATCAATTACTTCCGATCGGACATTTTCCATGTCAAAGAACACCGTCCTCATCGAAATCTCGTCCGCTTTCGTTGCACTATGGGTGCAGCAAGGTTCACGCTGGACAATGCTGGAATCGGCCGAGCAGCCCGATGGCGACTGGACCGACATGTGGATGAAGTCCTTATCAGGTCAGATTCCCCGTGTGACAGAATGGGTGAGTAAGCGAGCGCTCGCCGGTAGCCCAGCCTTTATTGTGTACGCCCGGCCCGGAACACCCGTTATGGTGAACTCTGTCATCCATGGGGCGCCGGGCGCTGCCGCAACTCGGCTTGCGCTTGCAGAGGCATCAGAGTTCTCGTTTGCTCAGGCTTCCTGCAGCGTAATTGCAATCGGGTCCGATCGTACTCATACCCCCGGGTGGCAGGATCACTTCCTCGCCTTCGCCGAGCTTCACTCTGTTCTGGAAGCCATCGAATCGTTTACCACCGCGTGCGGGCTTGTGCCAGCCGGGGCAGTCCCCAGCAGCGCGGTGCTTCTGGATTCTGCTTTTACCCTTTGGTCCAGTTGCGATGCAGTCCGACCGCTGATAGCGCTCGACACCGGCCATTCTCAGTCAGCTGTGGTCGCGGGCGAGGCCGGGCGTCTCAAGTTTGCCCGGTGCCTCCCGATTGGTCTTGAGCAGATCGCTTCCGCCGTAAAACGTGAGATCATCGCCCGGGGCGGTGCGGAGGCATCCGCGATCGGGCCCATCGAGATGCTCCGACAATGCGGCCTCCCCCGCCGTGGCGTCGCCGCATTCGGAGTGTCGCTGGATGCGATCCTCCCGGCTACCCAGTCGGTCCTCCAACGCCTTGTCATCGAATTGAAGCAGTCCATTCGTTTCGGCTTTACCGAGCAGACCCGCTCCCAGGTAGTCCTCGCCGCTTCCACCCGCGGTCTGGCTATTCCAGAGTTGGCTTCCACAATTGCGACGCAGATTGGGTCGGAGCTACTCACAATCGGCGGCCCGGGGAGCTCGCCAGCACCAGATTCGCCCGCGGGCCGAAGCTTGCTTTCGCACGCGTTGCTTTCAGTCGCATCCACCAGCAAGTCCACCGTTTCAGAGCTCCGAAGGGCACTAGTCCTCGGTAGCGCACTTGCCATGCTGTACGTCGGTGGTGATGCCACCGTCGCCCGCATGCGGGTTATGGGCCTAGAGCGTGAAGTGGAAAAACTTTCAACGTCTGCGAGCGACTCCGGTTCAACCAAGGTTCTGGCCGAAAAGACACTGCTTGGTGAAGCTGCTCTGGCCGCGGTCACCAAACGCATCAGCGCCTGGTACGGGCAGTCCACCCGTCCAGACGCGATCATGCTCGAACTCGCCGCGGCGGCAGGAAACGATGCGGTTTTCAGCGAGTTTGATCTTCGAGCCGAGAAAGATGCGCCGACCGCGCGGCTACGCGGAGTCGCCTTTGGTGAAGCCCGACGGGTTGTTCAGCGAATCGTTGACAAACTCGCCGCCTCGCCGCTGGTTACCGAGGCCAAACTTGAATCCATCCGTCGCGGCGGCCGTGATGCCACCGGACGCGAAGGTGATCAGTTCGACATCGTGCTGCGGCTATCCCCCATACCGGCAAGCGCCTCGATGCTTTCTTCTGTGGAGTCCGGTCAATGAAAACAACTGATTCTCCCGTAAGAGACTTGGCGGCACTCTCCGTTATTTGCTTGTCGGTTTCGGTAGGGTCTTGGATGATTCTTGTAGCACCTTCGCGCGCACAGGAAGCAACCTTGCAGGCGCAGCGTGATCGTCTTACCCAGGAGATCACCGCACAAGGTACCATCGGTGGTGATGTTGCTCGCTGGACCGCGCGTCTACGCCAGACGGCCGAGGCCACCCGCAGGCTCAGCACAATTTCAGCCGCCTCAGCCACAGACCGTGGGGTAATCGAACGCTTGGGCGCAATCGCCGAGCAAGCGGGCGTACGCATTGATGAGATGCGACCGCAGGAGATCTCAACGGCGGATGCCGCAGCACCCGGTGCTCCGCAGTCGGTTGCTCCGGCTGTCTCTGCAACCGGAATTGGCAGGAAGCCGTCGGATGTTCGCCGCGGCGTAAGGCTGGTGATGTCCGGCAGCTTTGAGGATGTAACCCGGTTCTTCCTCGCACTCGATGCGCCTTCTCAGCTCGCCGCGGTTCGCTCGCTGCGCATCATTGCCGATGGCCGGCCCGGCGCCTCAGCGGTTGTTGCCGAAGCGAACCTCGAGCTGTTCTCACCGCTTGTTCCAGAATCCGGATCAACGCCGCCGACAGCACTCCCATCCCAGCCAGCCCGTACCGCATCCGCAGGTGCGGCACCCTCCGGAGCCGACAAATGAGCATGCTGAACCACCCCAAGGGGCTCGTGGCAATTCTCGCTCCCTGCGCGATCATTCTCGCGGTGCGCTTTATCAGCAGCCTCGGTCCGGCAAGTTCCGCAGCGGCAGTTGGCGGGCCTGGATCAAACCCGGCTGACGGGGTGCTTTCGCCGGTGGCCGTCGCCAAGCCCTCTCCGACGCCCCAGCCAAGCGAAGCTGCCACGGCCGCCAAGCTCAGCCAATACATCACAAACCTACGCCAAACCGGCCGCGTCATTTCACCGATGGACCACGCTCCGGCGCGAGCAGTAATCGCTGAGCCGGTTCAGCCACCCGCGGAGGTGGTGCCCATCGCGCCTGATCGTACCGAACTGCGGCTGACCGCAACTATGGGCACCGGGCCCTCCGCCGCAGCCCTCATCAATGGCAAGATTCTCCGCGTTGGTGACACTATCGCTGGGCTCACCATCATCTCGATTGATTCGGCTGAATTTCTGGTAACGCTGCAAACCGAGGGCGGCGATGAACGCGTGCTGCGGCGACGCTAAACCGGTTCCGAACCGGGGTTCGGATGCGGCGTGAAAGCAAAGTTGTGAGGGTGTACACAGCAACTGACTGACATCGGGCAACCGTGGCTTGGCTACGGCATGTACGGCATTCACCCGCTAACCTGCGGGCATGCTGCCCGGCGCTGCACAGCCTGATGACCCGTTCGCCCCCGATGCGCACGTTCCAGCCGCGTTTTCGCGGCCTGAGGTTCCATCCGAACTGCTCGCATCACTCACTCCTAACCAGCAGCGGGCCGTGAGGCATCTGGGCGGGCCAGCGTTGGTACTCGCCGGCCCGGGATCCGGAAAAACACGAGTCATTACCCGCCGCATCGCGGCGCTTCTGGCCCAGGGTGTCAGACCGTACAACGTTCTGGCAGTCACCTTTACCAACAAAGCCGCTGCGGAGATGCGTGAGCGCGTGGCGCACGTGCTCGGTGAGAGCAACTTTCGCGGCCTCACGGTTAGCACCTTTCACTCTCTGTGCGTGCGGCTGCTACGGCGATACGCGGAGATGTCCGGACTCGTCGAGCAGGGATGGCTCAAGGTTGATTTTACGATCGTTGATTCCGATGATCAATCAAAGATGATCAAGGAAGCGGTGAAGGGTGCCCAGCTTTCAACGGAGAATTTCCCGCCGCGAACCGTGCTGGCCGCCATCAGTGGCAGTAAGAATCAGCTGATCGATGAACACACCTTCGCGGCCCGCGCCACCGATTTTCATGGTCGGCAAATCGCGAAGGCCTACAAGAACTATCAGTATCTGCTCAGAAAATCCGGCGCGCTGGACTTTGATGATCTCCTGTCGCTGGCCGTACGAATGCTGGCGACAAGCCAGCGGGTACGGGCCGATGTGCAGGATCACTACCGCTACCTGCTGATTGATGAGTATCAGGACACCAACGCTGCCCAATTTTTGATCGCCGCCCTTATCGCCGGCGATCATGTGCTGCCTGATATTGCCCGCTTTGCCGGTGGTCTATCCGGAGTCAAGCCGCAAGCCCTTGACCCCGCTTCACTCCGTACCCCCAACATCATGGTCGTCGGTGATCCGGACCAGTCCATCTACGGCTGGCGAGGAGCGGACATCAACAACATTCTGGACTTTGAAAAGCTCTTCCCGCGCGTGCAGATCATCCCCTTGGGTGAGAATTTCAGATCACGTGACACCATCATTGCCGTGGCAGATCGGCTCATCAAAGTCAACACGCAGCGCAAGCACAAGCCGCTGATTTCCACCCGTAAGGGCGGCATACCAGTTGAGATTGTCGCCTGCCGCGATGAGCATCACGAGGCTAGGTTGGTAGTTGACTGGGCTCAAAGGCTAAAGGCCGATGGCATCGGAGCGGCCCCGTTCAAACGCACAGTGGAGTGGAAGGACATCGCGGTGTTTTATCGCACCAACGCACTGTCGCGGGTGATCGAGGACGCGTTTCGACGCTCTGGTGTGCCGTACCACCTTGTGCGCGGAACGGCATTCTTCCAGCGTGAAGAAGTCCGTAACGCCGTTGCGTATCTCCGGATTGTTTCCAACCCGAGCGATGCGGTCTCGCTGGAACGCGTCATCAACACCCCGACCCGCGGAATCTCCGATAACACCATCGAGCTGGTGCAGTCCGTCGCACTTAACGATGACCTCACCGTCATAGATGTGCTGCGGCAGGTTGCGGCCGGAACACGGGTACTGCCCGGGCTCACCTCCCGAGCGACCAACTCCATCGGAAGATTCCTGGTGATGCTTGATGGCTGGCGTGCCATGTTCACTCCCAACCTGCAAACCGGCGAGCGCGCAACCCTGCGTGACCTCGTGGAGGCGGTGGTGACGCAGTCCGGTCTAAAAGACCACTACAAGAAAGACCCGGAGGATGAGGAACGCCTGGCCAACATATACGAACTAATCAACGCAGCCAGCGAGTTTGAGCAGCAACTGCTCGATGCCCAAAACGGTGACCCGGACACCGCCTTCGATGAGGCAACCCGGGAGGCCGCCGGGGATGCCGCAACGACTTTGCCGCAGCCCGAGGCCCCTGCCACCGCCCTCGCCCCGCCGGTTGCGGTGCTACCGCCGGCCCACGCCGGTCCGCGGGTCGATCCTTTCGGCGAGCCTATCGATGAAGACGAAGCTGCCTTTGTACCGAATTCAACAGCAGCAACTGCCGGTCCATCCTCGGAAGCCCCGGATTTTCTCGCTCTGCCCGATGAGGCGGAAGTTGGAGGCGAGGCGGCGACAACCCCCGGCCTTCTTTCCGTACTCCAGCGATACCTAGAGCAAATCGCCCTCACCGCAGATTCCGACGGTATTGACACCGAAGCGGGCGCTGTGCAGCTCATGACGTTGCACGCAGCCAAAGGGCTTGAGTATCCAGCAGTTGCGATGATCGGCCTCGAGCACGGTGTACTGCCGCACTTTCGCGCCACACAAAGCGTCGGTGAGCAGGCAACCAAGGACATGGAAGAGGAACGCCGCCTGTGCTTCGTCGGCATTACCCGGGCCATGGATCAGTTGATGCTGACCACCTCCAAGTTCCGCTCCGCCCGCGGCTTTTCTGAGCGCACAATCCCGTCTCATTTCTTAGATGAACTCCGAGGCCCCGGAGTCGTGTTCTCCGATCAGTCCGATCCGTTTGGAGGTGCCCAAGACGACGCGGATATGCATGATTTTCTGGGCGATGCCGACAGTGGAGACGCATCACAACTCGACCGTCCGCGGCAGGCGAAATCAGCCCCAGCGTCCGCAACCGGGCGCCCATTTGTGCCGGGCAGTCCTCTTTCAGCGGGTGCGGGCAGGCCCCCAGCCAAGGCCCAGCCCACCGGCGTGGGCACCGGTGGGTTCTCAGCAGGCGATGCCGTCAAGCACCCACAGTTTGGAGATGGCAAAGTACTGGCAATATATCCCGGAACATCACCCCGGATCACCGTGCAATTCAAGGCCGCCGGAACCAAGACACTGGTGCTGGAATATGCCCGAATCTCGAAAGTGCGGTGAGCGGTTGCTTGTAGTTATCTCATCGGCAGGGGCACCGCTGCGCAATCGGCCTTCAGCGGCACAATCGTGAACTGCTCACTTTCGTACCAAAAAATTGCCAGTTGCCGGAAGCGACGCCCCAACTCGATGGCCGCATCCCGCTCCACCATCACGGCCAGTCCCGGTTCAGAGTGAGACATGTCCGGCGAGCACCCCATGCACGCAACCGAGGTGTTAACCGCCGCTAGTTTGAGCGTATCCCGAAGTGCTTCGTGGGCAGCATCGTTGACGCTGTCGCTGGTGACCACACCTTCGGGATTCCATGCGGTGATCACGGCAAACGAACGGCCAAGGCCAAGCTCACGCAGCCAGCGGGCCTGCGTCGGGCCCACAATCTGGGAGACATCCACCGTGCATTTGCTAACGCCGTCCTTGTCCCATTTGGTAAAGGCCAGAAGGGTCTTGGCGTAACGTTGCAGCAAGTCGTCCGAAAGCTCCATGCCGCAGCATACGGGAGCTGGCAGCTTCCCAGCCGGCCCGTGATGGGCGGCGGGTGCCACTTTGGCAGAATTTGCTGCTGATTTCAGCAACCCAGGCTCGCCCCCAGCGTCACTTTGCCTCGTACCCTCTAGGCAATGTCCACCGACCCGTCAGCTCTGCGTGCTCAGGTTCTCATCATTGACGATGAAGCCGACCATGGCGAAGTCATGGCCGACGCTTTGAAGAAGCCCGGCCACATCTGCACCATGGTCTCAACCATCGAGCGCGCGATGGATGAACTCAAGCACGGTTCGTTTGATGTCATCGTGACCGACCTTCGCATGCCCGAGGCGGCAAACAAATTCGGTATCAAGCCCGACGGCGGTGATGCCGGGCTTGTGATTCTGGCCTCCATCAAAAAGCTCCAGCCAAATGCTGAAGCAATCATGGTCACGGCGCACGGCGATGTGCCCACAGCGCGGGCCGCGCTAAAGGGTGGTGCCTTCGACTTCATCGAGAAGCCGCTCGACCTTCAGTTGTTCCGTGACTTCGTGGGCCGCGCTGCCGAAACCGCCCTCCTGCGTCACGAGGCGACCCGCGAGAATCTCGGCGAATTGGTCCAGCACGACGGGTTCGAAGGCATCATCGCCGCTTCCGAGCCGATGCGAAAAATACTGCGAAACGTAAAGAACTACGCCCAAAGCAGCATGCCGATTCTGATCGTCGGAGAGTCTGGCACCGGAAAAGAGCTCATCGCCCAGGCCGTCCACAGAAACTCTCCCCGCGAGAAGAAGAGATTCGTTGCCCTAAACTGCGCCGCCGAGACAGAGTCACTGCTAGAAGATCAATTGTTTGGCCATGTCCGCGGTGCCTTCACCGGTGCAGAGAAGGACCGCGAGGGCGTGTTTGAATACGCCAACAACGGAACCCTTTTTCTTGATGAGATCGGTGACATGCCCCTGAAGATGCAGGCCAAGCTCCTTCGCGTGCTGGAAACCGGCACCGTCGTGCGGGTGGGCAGCAACGAGCCGCGGCAGACCGATGTGCGGCTGGTCTCCGCAACAAACAAGGATCTTCAGGCTCTCATCAAAACCGGTGAGTTTCGCGAGGACCTTTACTTCCGCATCAAAGGCGCCCAAATCGCGCTGCCCCCGCTGCGTGAACGCCGTGAAGACATCCCCCGTATCATCAGCCACGCGCTGGCCAAGGCCGTCTCCAAGCTCGGCCCGCTCAAGGGTGGCGCTTCCCGCCCAGTCCCCAACATCACCGATGCCGCCCTCATGCGGCTGACCAGCTACGCATGGCCCGGAAATGTGCGGCAACTGCTCAACGTCGTGCAGAACACAGTCGTCACCGCAATCGGGGAAAGTGATGACCCGACCGTGGCCGTCACCATTGATGTCCGGCACGTTCCTGATGAGATTCATGCCGCCGATGAGCCGCTAACAACCACCGAGGTGCCCGCGGGCGGTGAAGCAGCGCCCGGCTCACTGGCCGGCGCGCCCTTGGCTCAGCTTGAAAAGCGTGCCATCCGCGAGACACTTCGCCTTACAGGTGGCAACCGTGAGCACGCCGCCAAGCTGCTGGGCATCGGCGAGCGCACGCTGTACCGCAAGCTCAAGGAATACGGCCTGAAGTAACTAGGCCCCTCTCCCGTGCAAACTCAAATGCCAACCGCCATTTCCTTTCGCAAATACCACGGGCTTGGTAACGACTATGTCTATGTGGATGCCATGTCCCAGCCCGCGGTGCTTGCAGCGGACCTCCCCACGCTCGCCCGTCGGATCAGCGATCGCCACTTCGGCATCGGCGCCGATGGGCTGATCCTGCTGTGCCATCCCACTTCCGGTGCCGCTGCGGATGTGCGGATGCGAATGCTCAACGCCGACGGCTCCGAAGCCCAGATGTGTGGCAACGGCATCCGCTGCGTGGCCAAGTTCGCCCATGACCATCTCGGGTTTCGCCAGCAGCCCATGCGAGTTGAAACCGGGCGAGGCGTGCTTTCGATTCTGTACACAAAGGTTGATGGCCAGCTCGATTCGGCAACGGTGGATATGGGCGCGCCGCTGCTCGCTCCGCACGATGTGCCTACCACGCTAATGGCGACCCGAAACGGACAGGTGGTCGCGGCATCACTGTTGGAAATTCCAAACCTCACCGCGATGTTGCGTGCCGCCCCTGCGGGTGGGCTCATTCTTAAGGCAACCTGTGTTTCGATGGGCAACCCCCACGCAGTCCTGCTGTGTGCAGAGCCGAGCGATGTTGATCTCGGCCAGATCGGCCCTATTGTCGAGCGAGCATCAGTTTTCCCCGAGCGTGCAAACATCAGCATCATGAAAGTGCTCACACGTTCGCACATTTCCGGCCGCATCTGGGAGCGTGGCAGCGGTCTCACCCTGGCCTCCGGGACCGGAGCTTCGGCAATGGTCGTTGCCGGCGTGCTGCTTGGCCTGGTTGATCGCACGGTCAAAGTGTCTCAGCCCGGTGGAGATCTCTCCATCACATGGGATGAGCGTACAAATCACGTTCTCAAAACCGGGCCCGCTACCGAGGTATTTTCTGGCGTGTTCATGCTCTAACGCTCCGCGACCGAAACTGCCCCACCGCGAAATCGTAATTGTGGAGCGCTCAGTTTTGACCCGCTTGCCAACTCCCCCGCAGTTACCCAACCAGTGCCCACACCGCTGCGCCAATACCCAGCAGCAGTCCTAGGCCCAGCACAGCTTTGATACGTCCGACCGTTCGGTCGATCGGAAGCTTGGCCAGTTCCATTCCATCCAGTGCCATCACCCTTTGGGCGCGATACGCAATCGAACCGTGGCGAAAGCTCCACTTTTCCGTCCGGATCCCGCTGTGCTGCGCCACCGACCACAACGCACCGGCCATCGCCATCGCCGCGGGCTCAACAATATGGGTCCCATTCGCTGTGATCGTGCGCACAGTGGGCAAAGGTGATATCAAAACCGCAGGGTCCGTAATCTGCAGCGTGCCGCTCCCCTGATCAACTGGGCTGTTCCCTACCGACTTGGTTTCCCCGTAACTCAATGCCAGATCTGCGGCCACCCCACCTCCCATCGCTTCAACCGCCGATACAGGCGACTCGCAAATTGTCCACGTGCCCGCCCGTGAAAGATGTTTCGCCGCGAACGCATCTGCCTGCCACTCAAACCGCCGGCTCACAAATCCAAGTGTCAGCAGCCCCGTCGCCACCGAGACTCCGGCGCTCAGCAGTGTGGGCCAGACCTCGGTTTCGGCGTTGGTCCATCCGGTACGGTGCACTCCCAGAATCAGCACCCAGCCCAATATCCCACCGGCAACACTTCCCAGCAGCAGTGAAGCTGAGAGCCACAGAATGTGCCGCAGCTTGGCGTGGGCCAGCTCGTGCGCCATCACGGCCATCAGTTGCTCTCGCGGCAGCCGCTCAACCAGCGCATCGGTAAGCAGCACGTACCGCGCTCTGGGCAGAATTCCGATCACCGCACCATTGAGCATCGAGTTATCCGTCCGCCACAGCAAAATGTCCCGCACCCTCACCTTCTCGCGTTTGCACATTGCCAGCAGTGATTCGGCAAGTGCCCCCGTTCGCAGCGGCGCAACATCCCAGAGCCAAGGCAGTGTCAGTGGCATGAGCGCCAGCACCACAAGCACGCCCCCCAGCTGCATCAGCAGCCGAACAGCCTCCATCCTGCTCCCGCTGTCAAGCCAAAGTGCCACCGGATACAGCCACCAGCCGTCACCTCGGCGTGAACCTTCTGTCATCAGCCAAATCATCAGGCGAGGGACGGTTTCTCCCCAACCTGTAGTTGCCAGCAGTGGGATCAGGATAATGAGCACTTGGTGACGGAGCTGAAGGCTCAGCCACCGGCCCATTCGCGGCAGACGGGCCACCGGCTGACCTTGCTCCAGCGATGAGAGCATGGCAACTTCGTGGAGCCGATGTTCGATCGTGTATCGAGCCGCCATAACCCCGACGACGGCGCCGAAGGCCGGCATGCACGCTAGCAGTTCATCAACCAGTACCGGGTCGCCCACCACACTGCGGCACGTTTGCAGCCAACCTCCCAAAGTCACAGCCCAAACATGAGCGCCAAGCGACAGCCAGGCAAGCGAGGCCGAATAGTCAAACCGTACAAGGTCAGCTACCCGTCGGGTTCGGTCAAACTTCCGCCCTCCGGCATTTGCAAGCGCAAACGCCAACAGCACGATCAGTAGTTGCGGCAAAACCGCAACAACCAGCGATTGCCATCCAGAGTTCTGCGAGGCTGTAGAGAGTCCGCCGCCCTGCTCAGCAAGCAGCACGGTCATCACCAGCAAAATGACATGCACGTACACGGGTCGTAATGAATTACTGAGTACCTGCCAAAGGAGCGATTTTTATATTCGCTATCGTCTCGTCCCATCCCGATTCAGCACGCCAAGGTCAAGTTTGATGCCGCCGGAGATGAAGTAGTCAACATCAAGAGCGCCCTCTTTGACTGGCGTGAAGACCAGACAGTTCTTGCCATGTTCAGTGGCAAACTCTTCATCCCCCGGGCCGGGGCCGGCATACTCGGCGTTGTTTGATCGCTGTGCATGGAAGTGGTAGTGTGCCAAGGCCCAGGTTCCAGCCCTCATCATGTCGTCGCTGGCAACAAACTTCTGGTCGCCTGCCCGCTGCGTGGGCCGCGGCGGGTAAAGCGTCACTATAAAGTTCTGTGAGCGCCCGCCACCGGAGCTTTCAAGCAGCCCGCCATACTCAGTGCTGGTGTCCTTGATGTCCCTCTCGGCCTGTTCCCACAGCGCAGCACCGATGCCCGGTGTAGACAGGGCATCATCCACAGTCAGTATCGCCAGGCAGTCTCCCCAGAGCAGATTCGGCCCGTTGGTGTTCAGTGATTCATCACTGGTAATGACCGCCGTGGTTGATGGACCAGAACGCGTGTATGGGGTTCGCTTACTTACCCGCTCGCCGATCAGGGCCAACAAGCCCGCGCGATCCGTGGCCATCCACTGCGGGCGGTTGCCCGTGCACCACCGAATTGGCTCGATGTGGCGCAGTCGCAGTCCAACCCGCTGTTCCGGCTTTAATCCAGCGACCCCCGCGGTCGCCTCCGCCCACCATTGCCGCCGGGCTTCACCGTCGCTCTTTTCGTCAAAACTCCGCATCGCACTCAGCTGCTGCAACTCCGAGTCGGTCACCGGCACACAACCAAGATCCGCCGCTGAGGCCCGAATGTCGGCAATGAGCCGGTCTCCCGCCGCGGCAGGCGACAGGCTTCCCAGCAGTGCAGTCCGTTCCTTACCAGAGGGGTCTAGGCGTGTAAGCACCTCCCACGCCGCACGTCGAGACTTCTCGGCGAGGTCAAGCTTCGCGAGATTCGGCTTGGCGCCACTTTGTACCGGGGTCGCAAAAAGCTCAAACACCGCGGCCGTCGCGGGCTTGCCGCTGAGCTTCTCGATCAGCAGCCGTTCTGGGCGAACATCATCGCCAAAGCCGGTGATCCGCCTAGCCCAGCTTCGCACCGCCGGCTGCGCAAACTCGGTCCAGCCACGCTCGCCAGCAAGCTGGCAGATAAACCCGATCATGTCCGGTGAGGCTTCAGTCGGCAGCCGAAGCGCCAGTGAGTTGCGCGTATCGACGTTGTCCACATCCTCCTTGTCACTCAGCAAAAGCTCGGTCGCTCGCTGTCGCACGCCCAGCGGATAACGGGATGACCACACGATGTTCTTCATCGCCTCCCTCGCATCAGCTTTCGAGACATTCAGTCTCCGCTGCCAGATTGCATCAACCGCTTCAACCCGATCTGAAACTGCCAGTTCCGTGTTGGCCAACACTTTCGGAGGATCATCGAGCGCCTTTGGTGATGGGCTCCCGCCACATCCGGCGGTCACGGTCGCCGCCAGACTACCGCAAGCCAACTGAAACGCCAAACTCGTGAGGCGATTTGGGAAGTGAGGGGTACCGCGTTGAAGCATCCATGCCATATGGACGGAGGGTAACCGCTCAACAGGGGGTTCCGTTGGTTCCGTGCTGATGTTTTCTTCCTTGCAGCAAACAATCCGGGCCGTCGCCAACCTTGGCGTCAACCTTGCGACTTAAGTTGCCGTACAATCACAAATGCCCGTGCGTGATTTGGTAGCCATCTCGGAAAAAGTGAGCACCATTCTCGGAATGATCCGGCCGACGATTCAGGCAGATGGTGGCGACCTCGAGCTCATCGAGGTCACCGCAGAGGGGGTTGTCCGGATCCGCCTGCACGGTGCGTGCGTGGGATGCCCGTCCAGTGCTGTAACCCTCAAACAGGGGATAGAGCGCAATCTCCGCGCTCATTGCCCGGAAGTTCTTCGGGTCGAATCTGTAGAAGCTGTGGATGACTGATCAGGTTATCGGGCGTTCGCCCAAACTCTTCCGCTTGATGCCATTACTTCTGAACACGTTTGAGGCCATCGGCCGAAAACGGTGGTATATTGCTCATGTGGCAGTTTGAACTGCCCAAGTGTGTCGGGGCTTAAACCCCGATGCGGACAGGAGGTCCGAATGCTGGTCGTGACACGTCAACAAGGTCAGGAAGTCGTCGTTGGTGATCCCAAGAACCCGCTTGGCGTGATCCGTATTGCCCAGATCAGGGGCGATAGGGTCCGTATCGCCTTTGATTTCCCCAAGCACGTTCAAATCAATCGACGCGAAGTAGCTGATCAGAAGGCTACCGACGATTCAACACCCTGCGAGATCGAGATAAAACTTGCCGAAGGGCAGTCAATCGAGTTGCCAGCCGTCATCGGCACGATTCGCCCAAAGACCGCCGCCGGGGGTTGAACCAGTCACCCGTGGCGGCCCCAGCATGAGCTTTGGGCCGTTATCTCAAGAATTCAAACAACCGCGACAGGCCCTCGTTTTCCGAGGGCTTGTTTCATTGGGTAGCGCTCTGCCTGTGGTCTGCCCGGTTAAGACTTCAGCCGCGTCGCCTTAATCGCGAGGAAAAGCGGTATCTCACGTCTGGCGCGATTTTCCGCATCAGCGCGAGGACCCGGTTGGCTCACGCGCAGGGCTGGCCATTCCTGCATACCCGTGATTGCAAAGCCGGCCTCGGTGAGGAGCCGCACATAGGTTTGCAGCGGCCGGTGAAACGAGGTCGTCGTCACATCCGGTTTGTCGCCCGGGTGCATCTGTATTGGTTTGCTGCCGTTGGATAAGTACCCATCAATGCGGCGGAACTGCTGGCCGGTTTGGTTGTCCCACTGCCAACTGCTCTGGCCGTGTGCCCGGAAGGCCGGGTGGGTAAGAATCATCACAAACTTGCCATCGGGCTTAATCAGGGTCGCCAATGCCGACATGACCGGTTCCAGCGGGTCAATATTGGCCAGCGCCATAATGCAGGCAGCTTTGTCGAAGCTTGCCGGGGGCAGTTTAAGGTCGGCCAGTTTCGTCGCATCGCCCACGACAAACCTGCACAAGTCGCCAAGGTGCCGGGCCCGGGCCTTGGCCGCAGAGATAAGGCTGGGTGAAGCATCAACACCCACGACGGTGCAGCCAAGCTCCGCAAGGTCGCGGCTGATGACACCCTGACCGCAGGCAACATCCAAAATCCGCTCATCGCGGAACGGCTCAAGCAGCCGAAGCGTGCCCGGAATAATCACGTTGGCGTAGTGATCGTTCCGCTGCTCATCGATCATCTGATCGTACCAAGTGGCAACGTTTTCCCACGCCGTTGCGGCGGCGGGGCGTCCCGGTCTGATGTTCGGCCTGTCCTGCCGCGGATCATAATTCGGGTCGTTCTGCGGTGCATCAAGCCCGACGAGCTTGTAAAAGCTCGCCGGCACCGGTGCGGTGAAGGTGCAGAGTTGGCCGGATGCGGGGTGGGAAAATACGAGTTGCTTGGCGTGCAGCGCAAGGCGCTTGATCGGGTCGGTGCGAGCGCCATACCGCTCATCGCCAACGATCGGGTGGCCCGCCTCGCAAAGGTGCACGCGAATCTGGTGCTTGCGTCCGGTGTGCAGTGAAAGCTCCAGCACGGTGCGGCCCTCGCCAATGTGCAGGATGGTGTACACCGTTGTAGCTGCCTTACCCGCATCGTCTTCGCCGTCACCACTCATGGTGCTGCTCAGCGTGCCGCTGTTATATGACGGCCTGTCGTGACGGAGGTCCCGAGAGCGACCATCGTTGTTGCCCCGCTGCCCGCCGGGGCTGTTGTAGCTTGATCGTCCATCCCCGTAGCGGCTGTCACTGGCACGGTTGGTGCTGTAGCGGCTTTGGGTGTTCGTTGTGTTCTGGCCGGACTGATTTGCCCGCTCCATCGCCCGCTGAGCATCGGCCTCGCTGACGCTGTGTACGGTGCCGCCTTGATCCTCAACCAGATTGGAAGTGATCATCCCGGTTTTGCCAACTTCTCCAAAGATGCCCTCAACTACCGCGATGTACGTGCGCTTCGCACGCCGGGTCTTAAAGTCATCTTTGAGCCAGTGAAACGCCCGCTCGCTCTTACTAAAGACCACCAGCCCGCTTGCTTCTTTATCGAGGCGATGGATCACACCGATCGGCGGTGTGCGATCCGGCAGCGGTGTGCCCCGCTCCTCAGCTAAAAACTGCTGTTCTTTGAGCATCCGCCGGGGAATCCGCGGCTTGTTCTCTTTGAGGTGCTCCTTGAGAGTCTGCAATAATGTCTTGGCATCGGTCCCAGTGATACCAGCGGTGGGGGTGTTCGTTGGTTTGTCGACAACGATCAGGTCCGCATCCTCGTGAACAATCCGCAGATTCGGATCTTTGATGATCTTGCGGCGAAACTTTGGTGCGTGCGGGTCATCATCCGCATCCGCCGGACGCGGCACCGTATCGCTGCCGCCGTACATCTTGCCCTTGCGCTTGCCGTGTTTGAACATGGGTCGCGATGCGACAAAACTCGGTTTGTCTCCCGGCTCCTCGGCCTGATCGTTACCCTCAGCTTCTCCTTGGCGAGATGGGGCGGAGCGCTCGGTTCCGGCCGCTGGGCTGGCACCCCTCTGGCCTGGGCCCGCGTTGCGAAAGCCAGCATCCGAGCCGCCGGAAGCCTTCGGGCTAAACCGCTTCGCGAACCCTGTACCAAACCCGCCAGCACCAGGTTTGGCAGTAGGTTTGGCACTAGGTTCGGCACTAGGTTCGGCACCAGGTCTGGCACCGGGTCTGGCACCTGGTCCAGTTCCAGGGCTGGTCTCGGGTCGTGTGCCCGGTGCATCTTCAGCCCGGCCAGGCTGGTTAGGACTTTCAAAGTTTGGTTTACCGAACGGCTTGCGCGGGCGACGATCCATCCGACAGCATATCAGCACAACACGACGCTTTCCCTCGCCGGGGTTGTTATGGCCGTCATTGCCAGTCCCGCCAAGGCTTCCGGCGACTTTTCCGGCGCGTTCCTCAGCCGCCGAACCAAGCCGCCAAACCAACCCATCAAAAAACTACCGGTCACATCGCAGTTTCAGCCCGGTTGCCGATGCGTTGATTGCCCACACATGACATATCGCAAACCCAATGATCAGCGTTGCGGGCCGCGGTTCCTGCCCGACTCCCCCGCTCGCAAGACGGCTTGCTCCAGTGAGTTCTTGTCCGCCGCATCAATCTGGCCGTTCCGGTTAATGTCCCCCGCCTGGTTGTACAGCGGGTTGCTGCTCAGCGTGCCGCTCGGGATTGCCAGCAGGGAGTAGAGATCATCCACCGTCACAAAGCCGTCCCCATTCACATCGCCAGAGCCAAGCTGCACGACGATGTTGTTGATGCGCTGAACCGCCACGTTGCCCGAAAGCTCAAACGCAACGACGGTCAGCGAGTTGTTGCCAGCCGGCAGTGAGCCCACGTTCCGACGCCATTCCAGCCGATCGTACTGATAGGCCTGATTCGCAGCGGTACACAGCGGCACAGGGTCTGTGCCCGCGGCGAGATTGGCAATCAGGTGAACTCGGTTCGTCGTCCGATCCGATGCCTTGACACGAAACTCAAAATTTCCTGCACTAATAGCCGCTACCGAGTCCAGAAGTTGCACCGCTGGCCCTTGGCGGTCAACATACAACACTTGGCGGAACTCTTTGTAAATCGGCAAACCACCGTCAGTCCGCCTTCGATACGCGATCACTGAGACGTAGTTCGGCCCTTCAGGCAGCAAGCTGGTGTCAATAATCTGGCGATAGACCCCGATCGTGCCCGTGCCGCCGGTGCCTGAAATCGGAAGTGACTGAGTCAGGAACCGCTCATAACCACCATCCACAGCGCCTGAGGCTGGCAAATCAAACGAGCCGTTGCCATTGAGATCTGTAAAGCCCTTATTGACTCGGAATACCGCAAAATCATCAAAGTTCGAATCGCTCGCATCAAACTTGGTTGTATCCAGCCGCAGTTCAAACTGCGGCGCTGTTATCAACGTCATCGGTGTCGATCGGCGGCGGAAGCTCGGAACGGATGAATCATCCGCTCCAATCACTGTGGGAACCGATGGTGACCCGCCAATCTGCGTGACACTGAGCGTCCCGGTTGGTGCAGCCGGTCCGTACACGACATAACCGCGATGATGCTGCACTCCGGCCGAGTTGGTGTTGTTCGGAACCGTTAGCAGCACACGCCGGTTCGAGTCAACCACCAGCGTTTGCGGGATAGAACCCACGTTGTTCACCGTGGCATCGGCCGCGGCGCCGGAAAGCTCCGTGAGCCGAGTTCCAGCTGGGAAAGTGGTTTGCACGCTCCGCTGCTGCACACCGTTGTCATAACGATCGTTCACCCCTACCAGCACGTTCGCCGCTGTGCCGTTGCCACGCTCAAACACCAGCACATCGGCCGTTGAAGAGTTCACCGAATCAGTCGAGTTCAGGACATAAAAATTACCACGTGCGTAACCGTTATGAACCTGTACCAACCGGCGCATGTTCCCGTCAATATCGCCAAGCGCCGTCGGGTTGCCTTCCCGTGGCCAGAAGCCACGCGAGGTAAATCGCGAGTGCATCTCACGACCATTAAAATAGATCAGCGGCAGCCCGCTCCGGAAAAGCACAAATGCGTTCTCAGGCATGCCGTACTGGCCCGGTGTGGGCAAAGTCGGTGCCGAGCTTCCATCACCAACCGTGCCATTGTCGTGGCTGTACACATGGTTCACGCCCTGCGTGCCGTTGTTCAGTCCGTCATCCTGAGTGTCAAGCGATGCATTCAGTGCATCTTGCCAAGACCGGAAGCCGCGGCTGTTAAAAATATCCCGCAGCGCGCCCGATCCGTTAATATCAAGCGCATCGCGAAAGCCAAAGCCGTCCTTGCGAATGTACGACTGGATGACGTTGTTCCCCGCCACCGATTCGCCAAACGAAAACGCGGTCACTTTCGCGCCGCTGGCCGTCGTCCGCCGGTTGTACATCATGGCATCAAAGTAGTTGTTCCAGAACCATGTGGGCACGTGCTTGGCCGCATCAAGGCGGAAGCCGTCCACCCGATGCACCTCAAGCATCCATTGTGCCCAGCGAATAAGCATGCCCGTGGCGTTCTCTGCGATCGCATCACCGGCCTCAGGCGTTGCCTGATTGAACGGGTAAATCGTCCAAGACCCGCCATCGCCCCGTGGTCCTGGGTTTGTAAACGTCGTCGCAGTCAACGACCGATCTGGATAGAAGCGTGCGTTTGCGGCATCCGCCCTGTTCCGAACATTACCCGGCGGAATGTTCGCCGCGTTCGCTCCCACCGGGTGGCGAATGTAGCTGAAGTTCGACGCCTGATTAATGTCGATCAGTGAGACAAGGTCACCGTCAAGAAGATTGTAATTCGCCGACCCCGGATCGGTTGATTGGGTCGCGCCGTTGTGAAAGTCACCCCAGAAGTTTGTGCCACTGCCGGGGAGGTAAAACCCCGGCCAGCCACCGTCGGCAATGAACTGGGCATTGCTCGTGCGCGATGAATTGTGGTTCAGCACTGCATCGATGTACACGTCAGAATCAGCAAGCTTTAATTCAGCGATAAGCTGGTGAAACCGCGCCTCAGTACCGTACTGCGTCTCGTTGCCCGGCTGGCCCAAGTTAAAACGGTCAAACACGTCATATCCCGGTGAGCCCGTTGAGGCAATGCTCGGCGGCGGCAGCCACACCGCCCCGTAACCGCTCATGAACAAGTCCGGGGCGCGATATTCAATATTGCTCCACGAGGTCTCGAACCACTGGAGCATGACCTTGTTGTCATTACCAAAAGCCCGGACTGGGGCTGCCGTGCTCGCCAGCACGGCGAGGCCCGCGCAAGCCACCAAGAGCCGCGAACCGCAGCCACAGCGAGCCAGAATACGGAAGGGCCTGGCAATCAAAGATTCTCGGGAAGTTGGCATTATGCTGTCCTAGACCAAATCACGGCTTCCGGTTCGTCCCGGAGGATGCGTATCCGAATAAATTGGCGATCACATCAGAGCGGTCACCGACGACAAATGTACACCAAAACAGAACAGTTGCCACGTCAATTCCCAGCTCCGGGGCGAATATCCCAGTCCCGCCCTCCGCAGCGGTAAACGTCCGAAAACTACCGCGATTGCCTAGTGAAAAGGCCCGCCCGCCTTCACTCCAAAAGTTCCGCCTTTACAACACCCAGGAATGCCGTCCAAGAATGGCAAAGCGCTCGTCCGGCCCGAGCCGCCCGTCAGGTGCGCCACTGTGAAATGTCGGTAAAAACCCTCGGATTTTATTTGCCCGCTTCGGGCCAGTCGGCGGGCATCCACGCCGGCAAACTCGTAATGCTCGCCTTCGCCTCAGCGCTCACCGGCACACCCCAAGCGTCAAAAAACGGGCCCAAGTTCTTGCCGCACGCCTTGGCAAATCGCACCATCCATTGGTCACGCTCTTGCTGCTCGCCTTTGGGTCGCTGATCCTTCGGCAAGTCACGATACTCCGCAAACACTTTCTTATAGGTATCCCATCCAAACGCCTCAACAAGTTGGGCGTACATCTGCAGCGCAAGGAACGGGTCCTTCTTCCAGTTCTCAAACTTCGCGCCCGTGTCCAAGTGCTTCCGCAGCTTGGTCGCCCGGTCCTTCATGCCGCCGTGTCCATCCGTCCACGAAACCCCGCACACCGAGTCGAGAATGTACAGCGAAAACAAATTGCACGTCACCTCCGTTGTCCCATCAAATGTCCACTCCGGTGCCTGATGGTTGTGACCAAGCTCGTGAAACAGTCCCCAGGTCCCTTTCCGTAACTTCGCTTCGCTGGTCATGTCCGCCGCGGCATCCAGATGGGTCATGATCGGATACCCAGAGTGCATGTACCCTGCGGAGATCTTCACATCCGCCACGTAACGCTCCGGTCGTACACGCTCATGAGGGATAGTTGCCAAGTCCGCGGCTGCATCCAACACCTGATCCCACGTCCTCATCAAAGCTTCCGGATCATCTAGCGTGCGCACAAATTGTGACGGTACGGAAACAATAACGTTTTCAGAAGCCAGTTCCGCCCACGGCCCCGGAGCCAACCGTATCGCCTCACGCCACACAGTCAGATCCGTCTTGCCACGGATAAACAGCGGTGATGCAACCGCACCGGCAACCGTGATCTCACCTCGAGATGGCTCGGACTTCTCCATCTTTTTCCGCTCGTCCGGAACGATGACGTACACCAGCCCGCCAAACCTGCTTGCGATCGTGGCCTTCCCGTCAGCAATCTTCGCCCGCACCGTAATGTCCGGGATCCGCTCCCACGAATCCTGATGCCACAACTGGTCGGTGTGGCAGCCGATCTGCACCGCCAGCCCAGCCGTGCGGGCGATGTCACCCGTTAATTCCACTGTTATAACCTCACCCGCAGGTGCGTAAAGCCCCAAAGAAAGCCATCCAGCACGCGGCAATGTGATTTGCTGTGTCGAGGTTTGGCGAAGAGCGCCAAGTTCAATCGGACCAGGAAACTCTCCAGCGCTCGGGTGCGCCGTGATGCGCGAAGGAGCCAGACGCGAAAAACGGGCTGCGTCATAGGCAACCATCGCCCGCGCAACCGGCATGCTTGATTTGAGCGGCCGCGAATGACTGATTCCCGCGATCGCCGCACCCGTTTCCGGCCGCTGCGTGCGAGCCGCATCAATTTTCGGAGCCAGCAGTTGGTCGCCCTCCGGCAGCGAGCGTGCGGCGGCGGCAACCGCGAATCCCGCCTGAGACAGTTTCTTGGCTGCGGCAGCGTCTGGCTTGGCTGGCTTCGCTCCGCTGGGTTTTTCGGCCTGCAGCAAATAGTCCCAGGCCGTTTGTGCGTGCAGCAGCCCGGCCACCGCATCAGAAGGGTCCATCAGCTTCAAGCCCCTTCCGTCAACCTTGCTGATGTAGTCGCCCGTCCACGCAATGCCAGCACCTGCCGTTATTTGGTTGAGCGGATTGCCCGCGAGCGACTCATCGCCCGGTGCCTTCCACGCCCACGCGGTCTGCGCCAGAAGTGCATGGCCGCCGCCAAGCACAAATGCCCGAATAGCATCCACTTGCTCCGCCTGAAGGTTATTGCCTACCAGCACCAGAAGCTGCGCGTGTGCCAGTTGCTGTGACCAGTCGCCACCTTTTGCGCCGATGCTCCAGCCCTTCGTCTTTAAGTACTCGCCCAAGTCGCTGTTGACAAGCACCGCCACTGGCGCCGGGCCGCCAGTCTTTGTCGCCGCAGTCACGGCCGCATCCAACAGGCTGTCAATAAACGGTTGGGTCTGCTCCACCTTCAGCGTTTCGCTGCCCAGCAGCGAGGTGTGGCCAAATGCCACAACACGCCCCCGGCCCATCATCGCCGCCGCGGCGACTGGCATCACGTGATCGCCGCTCTGCCCGAAAGCCAGAATCGTCGCATCGGTACCCCAAACAGCTAGGCCACCGGGGGTGCCCGGACACGCAATGTATCCACCCGCCGTCGCGGCATCACCGGCGGGCGCGGGTTGGGTAGTCGCCCACGGCAAACCCTTGGTAGAGGCAACGGCGCAGCCAGCACCCGCGGCTATGAAACATGCGAGTGCACGGACACAAAGTTCGTTCCGACCAAGGGTAAACGTGTTCACACCCGATGATACTGCTTCGGGCTGAGTCTGGCTGCAGGGGAGTCCGGGGAGCAAAGCACATCCAGGAAGTCTTTACGAAACCAGACCCTTCGTCAGCCGCATGAAGGCTGTCTCAAGGTTTACCGCCTCTTCACTGAACATAGTAATGCGGAAACCCTTGTTCACGAGCAGGTTCGGAATATCGGTAATATCCAACCGGCCGCCCGGCTCAAGTGTCACGTGCAAAACTGGCGGTCCGCCCGTGCCACCGCCAACCGCACCCGCCGCCCCAATACCTGCCGACTCATGAATGGTGACCTTGGCCACACCCGGAACCTTCGCCAGTACCTCCGCTGCCTCCTGAGTGCGATTGGTCACGCCCACGTGTACCGTCTGGCCAACCTTCGCCCGGCGAACCGCCTCCGCGACTGTGCCGTTGAACAGAAGCTGCCCCCGCTCGATAATGCCCACGACGTTACAGATTTCAGCAAGCTCCGGGAGGATGTGGCTGGAGATAATAATTGTCTTACCCATCCGCTTGAGTTCTTTGAGCAGTTCTCGCATTTCAATGCGGGCGCGCGGGTCAAGGCCGCTGGCCGGTTCATCCATGAGTAGCACTTTCGGGTCGTGCAGCAGCACGCGGGCAACGCTCAGTCGCTGCTGCATGCCTCTGGAAAGCCCGTTCACCTCGCTCTGGGCTTTGTAGTTCAGGTCGGTCAGGTCAAGCACATCCTGCACTACCTTCTTGCGAGACTCGCCGTGAATCCCGTAGCATGCCGCAAAAAAGTCGAGATACTCCGTCACGACCATATCCTGATACGCCCCCATGAAGTCCGGCACATAGCCAATCAGCGGCCGAATCATCCGGTTCTGGTAACCAACCGTCAGGCCGTTAATCATCGCTTGCCCAGCAGAGGGCTTCAGCAGCGTCGCCAGAATCTTGATGGTCGTTGTCTTGCCCGCGCCGTTCGGACCAATGAAGCCGAAGCAATCGCCCTCATTAATCGTTAGATTCAGGTTGTCCAGCGCCACCATGTCGTTGTAGCGTTTGGTCAGGTTTATCGTTTCGATCATCGGCATGACGTGGTCCTGTCTGTCAGTCTAATTCTGTCTGTCTGTCTGTCTATCTATTTACCCGTTTCGTTTTCCGTCCAATTTACCGCGACTGCGCACAATCGGCTCGCATCCTCGGCCGTCTCCGTATCGCGCCCCAGCTGCGCTGGGGTTTGGCCCACTCTTGTCAGCTGCCGTCAGCCACCCGGCACCACGGCGCCGCCGTCTGGTTTCGGTGCAGCAACGCCCGCCGGACGCTCCACCTCCGGTCGCTCAACCCGCGGCGGGTCGGCCGGAAGCGGGTAAATCCAGCGAAACACAGTGCGACCCTTACTCGGCGCGGGCTCGCCATCAATCAGCAGCGGTACCGGCGTCGGCTGCGGGTTCGTTCGTGACCCCAAATGGCCAATGATGATCACACACGGCTGCGTGAGGTAGGCCGAAAGATCAAGCCCATGCCAGTTCTCACGCCTGTACAGCGGGTGCGACTCGGCAGTCTGCCAGTTCGGTGGCTGCAAGCATGAAAAAAAGCTCATCGCCGCAATACGATCAGGCAGCTCATCTTCGCGAATGCTGCGCGGGTCAAGCCCCAGCCCACGCGAGCTTGGTGAAATCCGATCCAGATAACTCTGAATGCTCGTCAGCATCGGCCCGCTGCCGCCGGCTCCTGCAACCTGCTTCGGTGTCGTCACATCCGCAAGATCCAGCACCGAGTTCTTCGGCCAAACCGGCACCACATACGCCTCACCCTGAAAAATAAGCCGCTGCGAGCGCGAGATTCCAGAGGGTGCCTGTTGCCGATTAATTAGTACCAGCACATCCGTCAGGTCGCCGGGGAGTTCGTTCTTAAGTTGGCCGTCAATTCCGACCGAGCTACCGCTCATGCCCGGTGTTCTTCGCTCAACCGGTCGGAGTCGCGGTGGTTTTCCCGGCCCTTCAGGCTCGCCGATCGGCACCGGCAACTTCCAAGTCACACTCCCGGCCCAGTCCACCCGCACCGGCTTGGTTGTTGAGCGACTCGGAAACTCAGTCTTGTTCGGCAGGCGGGCATCAATTGCATAGCCGCGTGTGTCCGGGAATCCGCCGCTGCTGGCGTTGCCGGCAGAGTCCCACGGCGCTAACGCCGAAACAAAGTTACGTCCGTCCGGGTCTTCCGGCACGCTCACCATGGTCGATCCATACTTCGGCAGCAGAACCGATGCCCACATGCGGGCCCGCTGAATCGGCTGTCCGCTGACCACATCCAGCACCGTCAGATGCGTGACTTCAATTTTCTGCGGCTTAATCAGGCTCGCGCCGCCCCACGCTATTGCCGTAAAAACTCCGGCAACCCCCAGATACACCAGCCACGCTAGGTGAGACTTGCCGCTGCGTTTGAGCACCATAAAGCCCAGCGGCCCGGCGATGGCCCAGTACAGCCCAAAGACCACCAGAGCCAGAATCACACCAAGCGCAGCGGCCCCCGTTTTGTTGATCTGCTCTGCAATAAACGAGTCCATCGGCACCGGTGACCGCTGATCAAAGAACCCTTTTCGCTCGCGCGTAAGTGTCGCAAGCTCTTCTGATGTTCGCAGTTCACCCCGCCGGCCAAACAACCGGTGCCAGAATACATCGGGCTGAATTCCCCCAGTCGCCAGTATCGCAGGGCTGGCGAGGTCCAAACCAACCATCGTGACCATCCCCGCTCCAATCAGCCGGCGAACCGCGATGCCTCGGGCCTGATCATCTTGCAGAATAGTGATTGCTTCGCCCAATACCCCGTTTTGATCAGGCCGCAGAAAATTAACCGATGCTTCCCGCACTCTCGGTTTGATGTCCTTCTCGTTCGGTCGCCCGCCAACAAGCGTGGCAATGGCAGAAAGATCCGCCCGCTCATTGCGGTCCACCGTCACCGCCGGCAGCATCCCAGCTATCGGATTCGATGGTCCAAACCAGTCAGTAGCAATAGTTGGCAGCACCACCACAAGGTGCCCGCCCCGGCTAACCCAGTCTCGCAGCGCCGCTGCCTGCGGCGGAGAAAGATTGCTCGGTCGCACTGTCGGATCGGCCGTGCCCCAAACCAGCACATCAATCCCGCCATAACCCATCCATCGATCAGGCAGGTCCCCAGTCTGCAATCCTGAAACCAATTCCGTCCCTTCGTGCCCCGTGTTCAAAGAGTCGTACGTGGCATTGCGGATTCCGTACAACTCCAGCCCCAGCATCGAGCGGCCAACAATCCCGATGGTTCCCATCGATTTCGGCAGGGCTGTACCCAGCGAAACCTCGGTCCGCGCAGCCTGTCCGACGATTTTCCGATCACCGCTGGAAGTCGTTTCTAGGTCGTACGCCGTAACAAGTACGAAAGTTGATGTGCTGGCCGGTAGCCGACCGTACAGCCAAACCTGCTGCTCCGCCCCCGGTGTCATTGTCAGTTGTGATTGATACTCCGTGGTATCGCCATCCACATCAGGAATGTTGAGCTTGACCAGCACCTCACGAGGTGAGGTGGCCCCGGCCAGCAAAACCTGAAGCCCAAACCAGTCGCCCTGTCGCGCTCTGCCTCCAACACCCAGCTGTCGGGCCGTCAGCCGCACGGTGGGCAGGCTGCTTCCATCCCCCGCCCCGGAGTTAGCTTTGCCAGCCGGTTTGCCGGGAGTCTGTGAATACCCCGGCAGCGCCGTGAAGGCGAGCAACAGCAATCCGATAAAAAATGCGATAGCACCCCGATTACTCATGTGAGCAAGTGTACCAACCTAAACGCCGCCAGCCTCTCGGATTTGAGCATTCCTCTTCACACTCATGGGCAAGTGGGGGGGGGCCTCCGGTCGATCTTCCCAAGACGATGAACAGTTCTGTGCCAAACTGGGCCCTTGAAACTTGGCTGCTGGTGCTCCTGCCCGCCTTCCTGGCAATGTACGGAGTTCTCAGCGTGCTGGCCAAGTCGCTTGCGGACATTCAGCAAACCGAGCAGCTCCGGCGCGACGTCGTTCGCCTCAGGCGCACGTACAACGAGCGCACAAAACAGCTCGCGATCGACCGTGGCGACGACAGCGAAGACGTCACAATCGTCTAAGTGCGCAAATCACCAGTTTGGGTCCCAGATTTGGTATCCCGCTTGCGATCCAACTTGTCTTTGGCCGCGTTACGCCTGCCTAGGCCCAGCATTCAACTCGGACTTTACGAAGGCTTAACATCTGGCAGCAAAGGTTTGGAGGCACGCAGCGCCGTAACGCACCAGTCTGCGACCTCCGCAACCGGACACAGCTCTCCCTTGCTGTTGCGATCCCGCCGGAGCTTAAACTCCACCGCGCCAGCCGCAAGTCCCTTGTCCCCAAGCGTCAGCCGAAGCGGAATGCCAATCAAATCGGCATCCTTGAACTTCACCCCTGCCCGCTCCTCACGGTCATCGATCAGCACATCAATGTTCCGGGCAGCCAGTTGGTCTGCCAGACTGTGTGCTAAGGCCACATGCTCGGCAAGCTCCGGCTTCATAATTGTAATCAGCACGTGAAACGGCGCAATCGCCGCTGGCCACACGATGCCATCCACATCGTGGTTCTGCTCAACGCTGCTGGCCATGGTCCGCGATACGCCGATGCCATAACAGCCCATGATCACGGCCCGCTTCACCTGCTGATCATCCATGATCGAAAAGCCCATGGCTTCAGAATACTTTGTGCCCAGCTTAAAAATGTGCCCGACTTCAATGCCCTTGGCCGCCTCCAGCACTGCTCCCGGAGCCTTGGGCGAAGGATCACCAACCATGCCGTTTCGCACATCGCCAACCTTAAAAACCGTTACCCGCTCCGCCAGGGCCTTCACTGGGTCAATCCCCAGATCTCGCTGCCAATTGAAGTGCTTGACATGAAAATCCTTCTTGTCCCCGCCGGTCATCCAGAAGCACGATTTGCCCTTGACATCATCAAAGCCAATCGCCACGTCCCGATCAACCAGCAGCACAACACCAGGCTTGTCAATGGCCGCGCGAGGTGAAACATACCCGATCTCAAAGCCCGCGGCACGCGCTGCCGCCGCATCCGCCAGCTTCAGCTTCATTCCCGCCAAATCGCGAACCTTGCCCTCGTTGACGTCATGATCCCCGCGAACAACCGCGACAACAAACTTGACCGCGCTAGCAGATGCTAATTCGGGCGTCAAATCCGGCTGGAAAACAACCGTTTTGATCATGTTAACTGGTTTGACCTTCGTCAGTTTGGCCACATCTTCAATGCCGGGGCAATTGGGGGTATGAATCTCCTCGAGCGTTCCCGAAGGATCACCAGCGAAGTACCCGCTCTTGGGTGCCGCCCGCAGTCCTATTTCACATTTCTCAACATTGGCTGCATACCCCGTCACCGGACACTTGAGAATCGTGTCCTCACCGCTTTCTGCGTTCACCATAAATTCATGGCTGGCCGACCCACCAATCGGTCCGCTTTCGGCCTCAACCGCCGTGAAGCTCAGGCCGCACCGTGCAAACACGTTGCTGTACGCCTGGAACATTTTGTCGTAGGTCTCGTTCAGGCCGCCAGCGCCCTCCACATTCATATGAAAGGAATATGCATCCTTCATGATAAACTCACGACACCGCAACAGCCCTGACCGTGGCCGGGCCTCATCCCGAAACTTGGTCTGAATCTGGTAAAGGCTCACCGGAAGCTGCTTGTAGCTCTGGATTGACCCCATAACCAGCTCGGTGATGGGTTCCTCATGGGTAGGCCCAAGGGCGTACGAGCCATCCTTCCGGTCCGTCAACTTGAAAAGGAGGTCCCCATAATCAACGTCCCGCTTCGTGCCCTTGTACAGATCAACTGGCAGCAGGCACGGCAGCAACAACTCGCTCGCCCCGGATGCATCCATCTCCTCGCGAACGATGGCCGCGATTTTCTTCAATACCCGCTGGGCAAGCGGCAGATAATCATAAAGTCCGGCAGATAACTTACGGATGTACCCAGCGCGCGACAGCAAGATGTGCGATGGGCTCTCAGCATCATTTGGGGCCTCGCGGGTCGTGGGGATGAGCGTCTGGTTCCAAGTTGCAATGCTGCCGCGTGTGCTGGTGAACATAGGTCGCCAGTGTAGTAAGCCAGCGTAGTAAATGGAACCTGCCCAGCCCTGTAGCCGCGTCAAGGCATGTTGAGCAGAGCTTTCGCTCGCCCGCCGCGCACCTGAATCAACATTCCTCGCTTGCCCCTCTCCGCCCTTTTGTCCGGGTGAAACGTCAGGAAGACTTCGATACCATTTCACACGCCGGATTGAAACAGGAATAACCGACGCTACTTGCGGGTTTTTACGTCAAGTTTCTCGGACGCACTTCACATATGCACCGCTCATGATCCAAGAATTCTTCGACGATGATCGCCTCGCCCTGTCTACCGTTTACAGCACCGTTTCGCTGCACAGCCAGTCCAACTCGTGATGTACCCCAGCTGCCGCCTTCGCAACCCACCGACGCCGCGGCATCTTTTTATGGAGTTCCAGTGAGATCGCAACCCCGCCGCATTGCCCTGTCGTTGGCCACCGCCGCATCTTCTCTGCTGATGAGTTTTAACACTGCTCTGGCAGATTTGAACTTCCCGAGCTTTCCAAACACCACTGGGTTGTCAGTCGCAGGTAACGCCGCTGTCACCGGCGGCCTTCTCAGGCTCACAACCAACGCGAACGCCCAAGCTGGATCAACCTACGGAATCACTCAGCAGAACGTGGGCTCTGGCTTCCGCTGCGTCTTCACCTTCCGCATTACCGGCCAAACCGGCGGCGGTGCCGATGGCTTTGCGTTCGTGATTCAGAATGCGTCCGCAACCGCTCTGGGCGACAACGGCTGTGGTCTGGGATACACCAACATTCCCAGCAGCCTCGCCGTTGAGTTTGACACCTACCAAGGCAACTGCGGCACTGGCACCGGTGGCGATCCGAACAACAATCACGTCAGTGTGCAAACGCTTGGCACGCAGCCAAACAGCGGCATGGGCTCAGCCTCCATTGGCATCAACCCCAATGTCGTGAACTTCAGAGACGGAGCGGTGCATACCGCGTACATTGACTACACCCCAGGCGAGCTGCTTGTCTATCTCGACAACAACACAACTCCGATCATCTCTTCGCTTGTGAATCTTTCAACTTCGCTCGCGCTCACCAACGGCAGGGCTTGGGTTGGCTTTACCGCTGCAACCGGCGGGTCCACCGAGAATCACGACATTCTCTCATGGACGCTTACCGAAGGCGCACCCCCAAGCACCGGCCGGCCACGCACGCCAATTATCACCGAGCCTGTGTTTGAAGGTCGCATCGTCAACCCGCAAGATGTGCATATGGAGTCCGCTCCCTTCTTCAGCTCCACAAACGCCGGCCACCTGTGTACCGATTGGGAAATCTGGACAGTGACACCCTCCGAGCGTATCTGGTTTATCTCCTGCGTCACCGGGGTTGAGCGACTTCACATTCACATGGGTGACGGCACGTTCACCGGCTCCCACGCCGGCCGGCGCGACATGTTTCCAAGCACCGACTACATGCTGAAGTGCCGCCACCGCGACAATTCAGGCAACCCAGCGCTCGAGTGGAGTTTTTACGGTACTCGCAACTTCAGTACCGGTGCCTTGGGCTCAAATCTGCCGCTCACCGTGAAAGATGTCTTCGGTGTATCCGCTTGGCGGAATTCCGCAGGTTCGCCGATTGTCTTGCCCTCAGCCGCCGCAAACCTTGCAAATCCATCCCAGTTGCGGCTCGAGGCGGAAACCGGCGTCCCGCTCTTTACCTTCTCCGGCCGTGACGGCATCGGCAACAGTGTCACGAATCCGCCCGCGGTGCCAGTACTTGTCCAAGTCCAGGCAAAATTCCGAGGCGGCGCAACCGGGCTGGCTGTCCCCCCTTCAGCACTCACCTTTACCGATGAGCAGTGCATCGACCACACCATCTTCCTGCCCGCCGTCTCCTTGGCGGCGAACGCTGTCTCGGGCTTCTGGATCTCAGCCGCCGGCAGTTCGTACGTGGCCACCCCAGCGCAGGATCACGCGGAGCTTACAGTACTCGCCCGCGGTACCGAGTTGCCGTTCGTCGCCACCCAGCCCGGGTACGTCATCGAGAAGTTCGCAACCAACCTAATGCTGCCAGTCAGCATCGCCTTTGTGCCAAACCCCGCCGCCGGACCAAACGCGATTCTGTGCTACGTCGCGGAGCTCTACGGCACCATCAAAGCCGTCACACGCAGCGGTGTCGTAAGTGACTATCGAACAGGTCTCGTGAATTTCAATCCAACCGGTGACTTCCCCGGCTCCGGTGAGCAAGGTCTCGGTTGCATCGTCGTTGATCCGGCCAACGGCGACGTCTTCGCCACGGTACTGGCCGACAACGGCACGGGTACCCACTATCCACGCGTCATCCGGCTTCAAAGCATTGACGGTGGTCGCACAGCATCTACCGTGACTCTCATCCTGAACATGCCCAACGATCCGCAAGGGCAGTCGCACCAGATTTCCAATATCTCTTTCGGTCCAGATGGCTTCCTCTACGTTCACGTCGGCGACGGTTTCGTCGCATCGGCCGCTCAGGATCTATCGATGTTCCGCGGCAAAATCATCCGTATGACCCGAACCGGGCTGGCCGTGAGCACCAATCCGTTTTACAACGCAGCCGATGGCATCACCGCCCGCGACTACGTATGGTCCTCCGGCGTGCGAAACCCCTTCGGTGGTGCCTGGCGAAACTCAGATCAGTCCCACTACATGGTTGAAAACGGCCCATCCGTTGATCGCATGTCCAAGCTCGTCCGCGGCCGCAACATGCTCTGGGATGGTTCCGATGCCAGCATGAGAAACTTTGCCATCTACAACTGGGACATCGCCCATGCACCCGTCAACATGACCTTCCCACAGGCAACAGTCTTCGGCGGCAGTGGCTTCCCAGCCGCCAAACTGGACCGCGCTTTCGTGACCGAATCCGGCCCGACTTACGGCGACGGCCCTCAGGAGCTCGGCAAGCGAATCGTTGAATTCACGATCGACAGCACCGGCGTTGTCACCAGCGGCCCCACAAGCTTCGTCGAGTACGCCGGTTCCGGCCGCGCATCGTGCGTCGGCATCGCCATGGGTCCGGACGGAATGTACTTCACAGACCTCTACAAGGATCTAAACGCCGCATCCCCAATCGAGCGCGGCGCGAACCTCTACCGCGTCAGGTACATCGGTAGCACCGTGTGCTGCCCGGTTGATATCGCTGGCGGCGGAGCCGACGGTTTCTCCCCCGACGGCATCGTTGATGGCGGCGACTTCACAGCGTTCATCAACAGCTTCTCCGTTGGCGATGCCACCATTGATGCTCTGGCAGATATCAACGGCGATGGCGTGATTGATGGCAGCGACTTCATCAGCTTCATCAACGGCTTCTCCGCGGGTTGCTAGTTCGCCCGGCGACAGTAAGCTTACCGAGAATTCGTGCCTCAAAGTTTGACTCGAACCCCAACGATCAGGGCAGCCCCGCCACGCACGAGCGGTGGGGTGCCCTGTGTCTTTGATGTCCGTATTGCCACAGCATCGCGCTCCACAGCGAATGTGCTTGGATGCCCAATGAGTATGCCCGTCGAAGAGTTTTCCCCGACCTGCCCGTATAATCTATGTCCCGGAGCCTTTCTCCGATAACCTTTACGGAAGCGTGACTCTTCTTGCTTGTCTGTTCCAACTCTCGTCCACGTGCGCCTCAAGGCCGATACCACCCCTCCGGAACTAGCACCACGTTGCCATGACCGCAGACCCAGACCAGACCCGGGACCAGACCCCAGACCAGACCAGGGACCAAACCGGTGACCAAACCGCGAACCAAACTGCCCGACTACCGCCTTGCCCAATGCCCGATCCCAGCTCGCACATCCTGATGATCGACAATTACGACAGCTTCACCTACAACCTCGTCCAAGCGATGCAGGTGCTCGGCGCCAAAGTCTCCGTGTACCGCAACGATGAGCTCACCCCCGTCGCGGCCGAACAGCTCGGTTGCACCCATCTGGTAATTTCTCCGGGCCCGGGTTGCCCGGCCGAAGCTGGCTTGAGCATGGACATGATCCGCCACTTCGCTGGCAAGCTGCCCATCCTCGGCGTTTGCCTAGGCCATCAGGCAATGGCAGAAGTCTTCGGTGGAAAGGTCACCCGCGCTCCGCGGCTGATGCACGGCAAGTCTTCAATGGTCACCCACGATGGTGCCGGTGTATTTGCTGGCCTGCCGCACCCGGTGGAGTGTGGCCGTTACCACTCGCTAGCCGTCAGCGATGCGGATATGCCACCCGATTTCGTCGTCACCGCCCGCACCGAGCTCGGCGAGATCATGGGCATCCGCCACCGCCAGCTCCCCATCGAAGGGGTGCAGTTCCACCCAGAAAGCGTCCTCACCCCGCACGGCCCCGCCATGCTTGCAAACTTCCTCGCCCAGTCGTACCCAAGCGCTTAACACTCCTCAGCCTTCTTCGCTTCCGCCATTGTATGAAAGACCTCGCCCGTGCTATCTTGGCTGGCCGTCCGCTCGACCGCGAAATCGCCGAGCGTTTATTGGGTTGCCTCGCTCCACTTTGCGTCTCACCCGCCCAGGCCGCGGCATATCTCACCCTCCTCGCCGCACGCCCGGCCACTGCGGAGCTTGTCGAAGCCTTGGCAGACGGCCTCCTGTCCCGGGCGACCCGTCCCGCCGTGGCCGACACCAATTTGTGCGCACGTTCCGTTGATATCGTCGGCACCGGTGGTGACAGCGCCGGCACCATGAACATCTCCACCTGCGCCGCCATTCTCACGGCAGCCTGTGGCGTCCCAATCGTTAAACACGGTAATCGCGCCGTCTCCAGCCAAGCCGGCAGTGCCGATGTGCTCGCCGCCCTTGGCATGCCCATGCCCCTTGCCGACACTGACGCTAAAACCAGCCTCGAGCAAACCAATTTTTGCTTCCTCTTCGCGCCGCAGTACCACACCGCCGCGGCAGACCTTGCCCCAGTCCGCCGTGAGCTAGCGGCCATCGGGGTTGTGACGGTTTTTAACATCCTCGGACCGCTGGTCAACCCTGCCCGGCCGCCGTTCGGCGTCTTTGGCGCGTACAACCATGAAGTTGCCAGCCTGATGGCCGGCGCACTTCGGGCCAGAACCACAGACGGCACCTCGCGTTACTTCGTCATCTGTAGCGATCCCGCGGCCGATGGCCTCGGCGGCACCATAACGCTTGATGAGGCCACGCCAATCGGTTCATTCACGCTGCACGAGGTCGCTAGCGGGCACATCACTACTAAAGTCGTGAATCCCCAAGACTTCGGCATCTCTGTGTGCACAATTGCTGACCTTCGCGGCGGCGACGCCAAATGCAACGCCGCTATGGCGCGTGCATTGTTCATACGCTCTGAATCCGCAAACGCTTCCTCCCACCGAATCAGCCAAGGCCTTCGCGATGCCGTGGTCCTAAACGCGGCTCTTGGCCTTGAAGTTGCGGGCCACGCCCGCACGTTTGCCGAAGCAATCGCCGTCGCTCGTGACACGCTTGAAAGCGGCAAAGCTGGCCAGGCCTTAGTGGCGATGGAGCAATGTTGGCACACCTTCGCAGCCGCCGCGGCGAACAATCGCACTCAATCAAGTAGCGGAGGGGTTTGCCGTGGCTAATTTTCTTGCTGAAATGGCCGCCGCCAGTGAGGCCCGATCTAAAAGGGCCATGCAAATTGTGCCCTCTGCTGAGATGCACCGCATCGCGATCAGCCGCGGGCCAGCGGAGCGTCCTGCTCCGGCCGGATTTTTGATGATTGCCGAAGTCAAACTCGCCTCGCCGAGCGAGGGCATACTTCGAGCAATCGGCACACCAACTCCCAATTCACCATCGATCACTCCTTCGGCTGCTATTTCGGACGCCGCCACGCAAAGGAAAAACGAACGGGCCGCTCAAACTTTGCTCGCCAACGCCACACTCGACGAAGTTGTTAAGCAGGCCAGCCTGTACGACGCAAATGGTGCAAACCTCATCAGCGTCTTGGCCGAGCCACTTCGCTTCGGTGGTGATCTGTCCCACGTCGCCAAAGCCGCGGCCAGTGTAAAGACGCCGGTCATGCGTAAGGACTTCCTCGTCTCGCCATTTCAGGTGTATGAAGCCCGCGCTGTCGGGGCCAGCGCCGTCCTGCTCATCGTGCGCATGCTTGATGATGCAACCCTCCAGCACATGCTCTCCGCCGCCGCTGAGTGCGGCATGCTCGCGATCCTTGAGATCTTTGATCGCCTCGATTTGCTCCGCGCTGAACTGCTCGTCGGTCGGTTCGCCGGTAAGCTAACCATCTGCATCGGTGTCAACACACGCGATCTATCAACCCTCCAGGTGAGCCCCGATCGCCTCGAACACCTCAGTAAGTTCATCACGCCCGCCGCTCGATGGATCGCCGAGAGTGGTCTCTACACGCCCGCTGATGTCACCCGCGCGGCGATGATGGGCTACTCCGGCGCATTGGTTGGCAGCGCACTTATGAAAAGCCCAGACCCAGCATCGCTTTGCCGCGAAATGGTCCAGGCGGGTGCTGCAGCGATCGCTGCCCGCAGCACCGCAAACACCCCCGCACCGCTTCGCACCCCGGAGGCGCATCCTTGAAGCTGTGGATCAAAGTCTGCGGCCTCCGCACGCCTGAAACAGTCGATGCCGCCATCCGCGCCGGCGCCGATGCGCTCGGCTTCGTGCTCTGCCAATCGCCTCGCCAAGTGACAAGCAAGCATGCCGGGCAACTCATCACGGCAGTACCGGCACACGTCAATTGTGTTGCCGTCTTCCGCACGCCAACCGAGGCTGATATTGCTGATGTCCTCGTTACTCCCGGCTTCACGCACATCCAGTGCGACGCCGTCGCTGCACCAATGGTGCATCGGCTGCTCGCCGGCCACTCCGACCGAATCTCGGTTCTCCCCGTCATCCGAACCACTGGCGGTGGTTTTTCAACAGGTGAGTCCGCCGAAAACGCCAAGACCGAACCGGATGCTCCCGGCAGCAATGTCGCATGGGCGATGGCCGAACGCGTCCTGATCGAAGGTCAAACCAGCGGCCACGGGCAGATTGCCGACTGGGCCCTGGCCGCGGACTTTGCCAACCTCTTCCCCACCGTGCTTGCCGGAGGCCTCACCGTCCAGAACGTGCAGCAGGCAATCGCAGCCGTCCATCCCGCTGGTGTTGATGTAAGCAGTGGTGTTGAGCGAGACCGCGGCATCAAAGACCCTGAGCTCATCAAAGCCTTCTGTCTCGCCGTACGAAATACCGAGCAGCTCCAAACACTTCCCGCGCAGCGCCGGATGCCACCGCAGCTCGCAAGCATCGCAAGCACGCTGAAAGAAACCTCCTCCCAATTCTGGGATGCCCGCAATCCCTCAAGAGGCCGCACGAATATGTCCACAATCGCAAGCAGTCAGTCTCTCTTTGACCCCTTCACGACCGCGAGCGATACCACTGCCGCTTTCGGCTCAAACACTGCCGAGCTTGCCAAGCTCCTAAGCGGCCATTACCCCGATGCTCGCGGTCGCTACGGCCCTTTCGGCGGCCGCTTCGTGCCCGAAACACTCATGGGCAACATCACCAGGCTTGAAGAGGTCGCTAGGGCCGCCTTCGCCGATCAATCTTTCTGGCATGAGTTTGATGGTGAGGCAAAGGACTGGATCGGTCGGCCAACCCCCGTGATGTTCGCCCGCAAGCTCTCGGAGCTGTGGGGCATCAAACTCTACTTCAAACGTGAAGACCTCGCCCACACCGGTGCGCACAAAATCAACAACGCTCTGGGCCAAGCCCTGCTCGCCAAACGCCTCGGCGTCAAACGCATCATCGCCGAGACCGGCGCAGGGCAGCACGGTGTCGCCACCGCCGCGGCATGCGCCCGCGTGGGCTTCCCTTGTACCGTGTACATGGGTGCGCACGATATCGAGCGCCAAGCCCCCAACGTCCAGCGCATGAAGCGCCTCGGTGCCACGGTCATCCCTGTCACCTTCGGTGATGCCACGCTCCGCGCCGCCATTGATGAGGCCCTCCGCGCCTGGGTGGCGGATCCTGAAGGCACGCACTACCTGCTCGGCTCGGCGGTTGGCCCGCACCCATTTCCTCTTATTGTGCGCACGTTCCAGAGCGTGATTGGCCGCGAAGCACGCGCCCAGATGCTCGACAAAACCGGAAAACTTCCCGATGCCCTTTTCGCCTGCGTTGGTGGCGGTTCCAACGCCATCGGCATCTTCCACGGTTTCCTGGGCGATGCCGATGTTCAAATCTTCGGTGTTGAGGCCGGAGGCCGTGGCAACGCAACCGGCGACCATTCCGCGACCATGACCCACGGCACCCCCGGCGTGCTTCACGGCTGCTATTCCTACTTGCTGCAGGATGCCGCTGGGCAAGTGACCGACTCGCACTCAGTCTCGGCTGGCCTTGACTATCCCGGTGTCGGCCCGGAACACGCGTTCTTACGCACCGTCGGCCGCGTCCAGTACACCACCGCGCGTGATGATGCTGCCCTCGCCGCCCTGGCAGACTGCTGCCGGCACGAAGGCATCCTCCCCGCACTGGAACCCAGTCACGCCCTGGCGGCAATCAAAGACTGGGCCAAAGACAATCAAGGCAAAACCGTCCTCGTCGGCTTCTGCGGCAGAGGCGACAAAGACATGCCAATCCTCCAAGCCGCCGCACCGATTGACTAATGGATGATTCTCTCCGACCTTATCTCAAAAATCTCTTCGTTGCACACCCGCAAAATTTGCGAGTCAGACCAACCCAGTTCCTCGTCTCTCTCCGCGCTGCTTTCCCAGTAATTTTCTTCGCGCCCTCTGCGTTTATTTCTACGTTCCGCTCTAGGTTCATCTCTACGTTCCGCTCACATCTCCCACTTGCCAAACCACAAACCCAAAGCCTCCAACAGAACCCCTTAAAAGCGAATCCGAATGCCAAACAACCGCTGGGAAATACTAAGTGAATCAATCCGATCGCGCGCCCACGCCAAAGCGTCGGTCGCCAGTGGGGGGGGTGCCGGAGGCGTTGCGGTCATCCCGTTTCTTACCGCTGGTTACCCCACCAAAGAAAGCTTTGTCACCAATCTGCTCAAACTCGCCCCGCACGCCGCGGCGATCGAGATTGGCGTCCCCTTTTCTGACCCAATGGCCGATGGCGTCACAATCCAGGAATCCAGCCGCATCGCCATCGCAAACGGCGTGACACTTGATTGGATCTTCACAACCCTCGCCAGCATTCCGCAGCCGCAGCGAACCGCACTCCCGCCGCTGGTGCTGATGGGTTACCTGAACCCCTTTTTAATGATGGGGCTTGATGCGGTGGCAACCCGCTGCGGCCAATCCGGTATCGCCGGTCTCATCATCCCGGACCTGCCTATGGAGGAAGGCCAGAGCTTCCGCAAAACGCTCCACGCTGCGGGCACTGGGCTCATTCAGTTGGTCTCACCGGTCACCCCAACCGATCGCGCCGCTGAACTTTGCCGCATGAGCGATGGCTTCGTATACGCCGTGACCGTAACAGGCGTCACCGGAGGCTCGGCCGCATCCGCAAGCGCACTAAGCCCCGAAGTATCCCAATATCTCAAGCGCCTTAAACACGATGCCGGATCAACACCCGTTTGCGCAGGTTTCGGTATTTCCGGGGTCGCGCAAGTGCGGCACCTTGCCGGCATCTGTGATGGGGCAATCGTCGGTTCCGCCGTGATCCGCTGTTTGCAGCAAGGCCAAGATGTCGGAGCGTTCGTGGCCGCACTGACCGAATAACACGGACGCCGCATTCCCCTCGCGGCGTCCGAATACGCATGAACACTCGGTCCAGAACTGCCATACCGTTCGCTAGAAGCGGCAGTCTGAAGGGCTTTGTGAGGTTGCCAGAGGATGTTGACGACTATGAACGCTGTGTCTAACCCAACAAACAACGTTTCCCAAGCCGCACCACGGTTCACGATTCTAGTCGATGGCGCGTGCCCGCTGTGTCGCCATGAATCACGCTACATGGCCAAGCTAGACCACGGTCGCGGCCTGCTGCGGATTGTTGACATCGCCGCCGCCGGCTTTGATCCGGCAGTGTACAGCCGCACCATGGATCAGCTCATGGGCAG